>JAUNIK010000065.1 GCA_030523505.1 Prevotellaceae bacterium
GCTGCGTTCCAGGGTGCCGACGGCTACTCTTTGGTGGTTTTGACACGCGCTTCACAGCCCCAATCGCCGTGGAGCTCCAAAAGCACCGCTTCAACACCGGCTGGAAGTATCTGGTGAAACGCCACTAGCCCCCAGCTCTGTACGATAAACAGAAAATAAACCGCCATCCGGGAACAGCCATTCGGATGATACATGTTTCACGTATTGCCGACGGGCTTTCAGCCTGTTTACCGGACAGCTTAATATCTGAATCCGCGTGTAGCCTAGTTTGTTTTCGGTTGTTTTCTTTGGAAGTATGGAGAAAAAATAGTAATTTTGCATTATAAAATCATTATAATGGTAAATCCATAATAAAAGTAAACGTCTATGGTTCAGTTTAATCCGTTTATTGTTGAAGGCTATAAGTCTCCAGAATACTTTTGTGATAGAGCGTTGGATACTCAGATGCTGATGGAGCATTTGAAGAATCAGCGCAATGTGGCACTAATCTCGCAAAGGCGATTGGGAAAGTCGGGATTGATTCATAATCTGTTCTATCAGGATGAGATAAAAAAGGAGTTCTATACCTTCTATGTGGATATCTATGACACAAAGAACCTGACGGAACTTACATACGAACTTGGGAAGTGTGTGCTTGCTGAGCTCCGCTCGAAAGGACGACAGGTATGGGAAAGATTTGTTGCTGTACTGAAATCCCTGAAGATGGGCGTCTCTTTTGATATCAACGGTAATCCGGAGTGGGGTGTCTCAATAGGCGAAATACATACTCCGGACATTCTTCTCGATGAAATCTTCAAATATCTGGAGAGTGCGGACAAACCTTGCATCGTGGCTCTTGATGAGTTTCAGATCGTAGCTGATTATCCAGAGAAGACGGTTGAGGCAACTCTTCGTAAGAGAATACAGAACTGCCACAATGTACATTTTATCTATTCCGGTTCAAAGCGTCACATGATGTCTGAGATATTCCTGTCGCAATCACGACCTTTCTATAACAGCACAACACTGATGGGACTTGAACCGATAGACAAGATTTTGTATTTCAACTTTGCAAACCATCATCTCCAGTCAAGTCGTCAGGCCATCAGTGAAGAGGCATTCTTTTATCTTTATGAGTGGGCAGAAGGCGTTACCTGGTATATTCAAAGTGTGCTGAATGTGCTGTATGCTTTGAAGCAGACAGATGTTGTCTTTGAGGTAGAGGATGTTGACAAAGCGATATCTACCATTGTGCAGAACCATACTTTTGCATACAAGGCATTGCTCTACCAATTGTCAGTGAAACAAAAACAGGTATTGCAGGCAATTGCTCTTGAAGGAAAGGCCAGCCAGATCATGTCGCAGCGGTATCTCCGTAAATACTCACTTACGGCAAGCACCATTCAGGCGGCTGTGAAGGTATTGCTTGACCGTGATTTCATAACTTTCGATGAGAACATATATCAAGTCAGTGACAGATTTTTTGAATTGTATCTCCGACTGCAGCAATAGTCACACAATCAATCCCGCCCCGAGTCTCACGACCAAGGGCGGGATAATAACTAATATTAACTTTATTCAATATCTCGTCTGAAGAGAATTGTTTTATAGTTCGCTGATAGCCTTTTCTATTTTCTTCATTATCTTCTGGGCATACTTGCGCTTTGCCTTTGCCTGGTCGCGATAGTCGTAGATTCTTGGAGATGTCTTCAGGAAGGTTGCATCCAGAGTCTCGGCATCGGCAATAGCTGCGAAGTAGAGCGAATAGAGACCTCTCAGTTTGCTTTTCTCTTCTGGGCAGATGTCCATTACGTTAAGCATGTCGTTAACATCCTCAAAGGTCTTTGTATCCACCTCATACTCTTCCTCTGTGGTTTCGGTAGTGACATCCGGACGTTCCACCTTCACGTTGATGGCAAGCATGTCTCCCTGCTGCAAAGCAAAGTTCTCTATTTGGTATGCGTTTGACTCGATTGTGCTTTGTGCCTTTACTGACACTACGCTCAGCATGATAGCTGCTAAAATGACAAATGACTTTTTCATAATGTTTAATGTGATTTTTTAGACAAGGGGTCCCTTTCCCTGCCCAATTCTCATAAGAGTCAAGGGCAGGGTGGAAGTTTATATTATTACTAAATTTAAATGATTTCTATTCTTTGGAATTATCTCTTTCCTAAGGCTTGTTCCAGATAGATTCTCTCGAACACGATGTCTGGGAAGAAAGGCTCTTTCTGCACACAGCTGCCATCTGGTCGGTGGAATGAGACACCATATTCGCGATATTCATCATTGTGTATGCATCTCACAACAGCCATATAAGTATCGTAATCGAGTGCATAGTGATCGCCATCTATATCTACAATCTGCTGATGCCACAGGTCCTCGTAACTTTGCGTCTTATCCTCAGTCTTTACATCTGCCAACAGTACCCATGCAATGTCTTCATCCTTGAATTCCTTCTGAAGAGGTATTACAACCTCATTTATAAACTGGTCCTGATAATAATAACTTCTTGGCTGCCAGCAAAGCAGATAGATAGGCTTGCCTTTATAGCGCTCGATGAAGGCATCATAGAGCTTCTCCGCAGGAACGTCAGGCAGGTCAGTACGAATCTTCTTGTTCACATCTTTCTCGCTGGCTTTTATCTTTGCCTTCAGCTCCTTGTCGAGAGTGGTGAGCCACTTCTGGTGAGCCTTTGGCAGAGCCTTCAGATTCTCCTCATATTGTTCCTTGTCGAAAGGTATGGCGTCCTTAATCTGCTGCTCCAACTTGTGAGCACGGCGGTCAATATCAAAGTAGTCAGGCATCATCTCATTAGTTGACGACATATCTCGAAGCCAAGCAAACTGAGGCGATAGCATATACTGTTCGTTGTTGAGTTGCTGATAGATGAAGAGGCTGCTTTCTGCTCCGAATTTATTCAACTTTTTAGCGAATGCCTTCTTCTCTTCCTCGCTCGCATTGTCCCAATCGAAGTCATCATCTGGGTAATAAATTCTTAAACAATCCAGAGCCACCAGTTCGAGATTCATCTTTACAATCTGCTCTGCAACAGGACTGAATCGATGATGGCGATAGAAGTCTTTTCCATACCAGCGGTCGTTGAGCATCTCCTTAAATTTTGAAAACAGATTCTCCGTGCTGTCGAGAGGCTGGCGCAAGTCAGAATAGTAACCTCCACGAAACTGATCGAGCGTCTCTGCATACTGGTTTATCTCTGTGGCAACATCTGCCAGCGGACCGCGAGTGATGTATGCTCGAGGAGCATTCCTGGTATCCTGCTGACATGCCTTTAGATTCAAGTACACCTCTGTCACCTCGCCTGGAGCAAGGTAGGCGAGAGCCTTTGGAATACTGCCATATCCTATGTATTTAGGAGTGATGTGTGTGACAGGCACTCGAAACGAAAAGTCGCCATTAGGTTGGATAGCAGCCATCAGGGTGTCGTTGTGGTGGGAACCTCCCCACACATAGGCGTGTTCCTCCATCTGTATGTATGGAATCATTCCCTCGTGATAGTCCATGATGTGTCCACGCACTTCGGCAATGCCGTATTCATACTTGATCTCTGGCAGTTTTTCTGTCTTTGGAGCCAACATCTTTGGCGCAGGAGTTCCGTCAACACGGATGCCGTGAGTGCACCATGATGCATCACCTGGACAGGTATCGTCCACCCATTTTACATCGTCAGGCAGAGGAGGATAAACCTTGCGTATGATGAGTTCGCCATTGTCATGAAAGTGATGGTCATCGAGAGTTATTCCGTGCTCGTTATCCAGTCGGATGATGGGGTATGTTCGGCCTTTATCATCTCGTAGGAAACAATTGGACTCTATACACATCCACGAGCCGCGAGAATAGTTCCAGCGCTCTTCAATCACGGTGGCGGTATCGCTCAGTTCTATTGCTTTTATTTCAAAACTGCTTCTTACGCGGAAATCAAACTGAGGGTTGTCGATGCGACGGAAGTTATGGTCGTCGGCAAGGGCAGATATTGTGGTCAGGGCTATGAGAGCCAGTAAAAGTATTCTTTTCATATTTTACGGTGCTGTGATTAGAATGTTAAAGGAATCTGATATACGGCATCCACCTTTTCGCCCCTCTGGCGTGCAGGCGTCCAGTTAGGCATACTCTTTCTCAGCGCCTCAAGGTTTTGACTGAGTTCATCGTTGTTAACCGGAGTGCCTATATAATATACTTCTCCATCTTTTTTAATGCTGATGGTCAGGACAATTGCAGTGCCAGGCTCTATGTCGGCTGGGCGCTGAAGGTTCTCTTTGATGAATTCCATGAGAGCAGCATTGCCACCAGGGTAGAGAGGTGCCTGATCAGGATTGTGAATCCAGCGGATCGTCTCCTCACTATCTGCTTCAGATGTATTCTCAGTCTTTTTTTCAGCCTTTGTATCCTTTGGTTCGGCAGGTGCAGGCGTTTCAGGCTCTTTCGTTATTGCCTCCTCTATTTCCTTGGTAATCTGCTTAGCACTGACATCGATTCTCTCAATGGCATTTGCTATCGGCTCTGCAATCTTCGGTGTAGCGAAGGCACCTATAGTCACAGCCAGCACCGGCAGGGCAATGATGGCTTTCAACATCAGCCAGCGGTTGGATTTTGTTTGATACATCATAATGATACGTTTTTTGAGTGATGTGCGGTTCAAGCTGTTGACAAGCGTTTGCAACCGCATGCCGGTGGCCTTCACCACGAGAAGTTGTTGATATGTTTTTGCATCGATGCCATTATTGATTACAGCTTCGTCTGCCTCAAACTCATGAACAGCGTCGAGGTCGCGACTGAGCAGATAGATAAACGGATTGAACCACTGAAGAATCTTCATCAGCGAGACAAACATATTGTCCCACGAATGTAGCAGACGGATGTGCTCCTGTTCGTGTGTGAGGATTGCCTGACGATTGTTTTCGTAGTCGTCAACGCTCATCACGATGTAATGGAAGAAACTGAATGGAGCAAACTTTCCTGGTTTCAGAATTATTGTGTTGCCCTTGCTGTCGGTGTGGCGAAGTCCACCACGGATATTTCGGGCTATCATCACAAGTTGAACGATGGTGAAGACAATCATCACTACAAAGCCAATGAGATAGACGATGATAAGTCTTGACTCCAATGTGTATGTTATGACCACGTCTTTGTCTATGTACTCCGTTACAGTGGGATCGCCATAATGTATCTCCTGTATCTCCTTTGTTGTAGCATAGTAGATAGCGTTGGTGATTGCTGTAGGATGCTCTGTTGTGGTATGAATGAAAGGCACGATGAGCGAGGCAACCATCATTCCGATGAGCATCCATCGGTTGAAGCGGTGGAATGTCTCACGGCTCAGCAGCAGGAAGAAGCAGCTGTAAAGAACGGCAAGCGTAATGGCCGATTTGATTGCGAAGATTATCATAATCTGTTGTTATTGCTTGTTGATAATGTTCATTATCTCGTTGAGGTCATCATCGGAGATTTCCTCTTCACGGGCAAAGAAGGTGAGCAACGACTTGAACGAGTTGCCGAAGAACGATTCTTTCACTTCTCGCATGAACTTCTTTGTGTATTCCTCACGGCTGATGAGAGGGAAATAGAGGAATGTCTTGCTGCCCTCTTCCTTCTTGCGTGAGTCGATGAATCCTTTCTCAGTGAGAATCTTCATGTAGGTGGCCAGAGTGGAATATGCTGGCTGAGGCTCTGGGTAGGCATCCTGAATCTCGCGGGTTGTAACGCCATCGGCATGATCCCAGATGATGTTCATCACTTCCATCTCAACACGTGTGAGAGTCTTGTCGTCTTTTGCTCGTCTCATAATAATATAATAATGTATGGTTTGACTATTTATTTAAAGTTTTAAATTTGATGGCGCAAAGGTAATCTAAAAAATTAGATATCCAATAGAAAACATTGCGAAAAATGCAGAATAGCATTGATATTTAACATTTATTCTTAGATATTGCCGTGCTGTTTTTTAGATATTCACAATTGGACTCAGAACTTCGTACGAAAACGAATACGAAAACACGGCAATGAGCGACATGAATGATGCATAAAAAAAGGACGCCCTTTATGGGGGCGCCCGGAAAAATACGCTTATTTTTACTGAAAGGATAACATGACGTTAGTATTCATCCCACGACTTGATGTCTATCTCCTCTGGTTTCACTGTGCAGAAGGCATGGATGAATGCTGCTGCAAGACGAGAGTTGGTGATGAGTGGGATGTTGAGGTCGATGGCTGCACGACGAATCCTGTAACCGTTGCCTAACTCGCGAACGGTGAGGTTCTTCGGGATGTTCACCACCATATCCAGCTCGTGGTTGTGGAGTAGGGCGAGAGCCTCGTCCCAGTCAACCTTCGTGTTTGGTACCTCGTTCTGCTCAAGGAAGTCGGATGTACCGCTGGTAGCGAAAATCTGATAGCCGTTGGCGATGAGTTCCTTGGCAGCCGAGAGCATTGCAACCTTCTGCTTGGCGGTACCTGTAGAGAGCAACACATTCTTCTTTGGGATTCGCAGACCTACAGAGAGCATACTCTTGAGGAGTGCAGTATTGGTGTCCTCACCGATACAACCCACCTCGCCTGTTGATGCCATATCAACACCAAGCACTGGGTCGGCCTTCTGCAGACGGTTGAACGAGAACTGCGATGCTTTGATACCAACATAGTCGAGGTCGAAGAGATTCTTCTTTGGTTTCTCTACCGGCAGACCGAGCATCACTCGTGTTGCCAGTTCGATGAGATTGATTTTGAGAACCTTGCTCACGAATGGGAATGAACGCGAAGCACGGAGGTTACACTCGATAACCTTTATGTCGTTGTCCTTAGCCAGATACTGGATGTTGAAAGGACCAGAGATGTTGAGTTGCTTTGCTATCTCGCGAGAAATCTTCTTGATGCGTCGCACAGTCTCCACATACAGTTTCTGTGGAGGGAACTGGATAGTAGCATCGCCAGAGTGTACGCCGGCAAACTCCACATGTTCTGATATAGCGTAGGCGATAATCTCACCGTTCTGTGCCACAGCATCCATCTCCACCTCCTTAGCATGCATCATGAACTTGCTCACCACAACAGGATGGTCTTCGCTCACATTTGCTGCGAGTTGCAGGAAGCGCTCCAACTCATCCTTGTTTGAGCATACATTCATCGCAGCACCCGAGAGCACATACGAAGGACGCACGAGAACAGGGAATCCAACCTTCTCGATGAAACGGTCGATATCCTCCATAGATGTCAGAGCACTCCATTCAGGTTGGTCGATGCCGCAAGCACCGAGCATTGCAGAGAACTTAGCACGGTCTTCGGCACGGTCGATGTCGCAAGCCTGGGTTCCGAGGATTGGCACATTATGGTTGTCGAGACGCACTGCGAGGTTGTTTGGGATCTGCCCACCGGTTGAAACGACCATTCCCTTTGGAAGTTCAAGGTCGTAGATATCCATCACACGCTCGAAGGTCAACTCATCGAAATAGAGACGGTCGCACATGTCATAGTCGGTCGAAACGGTCTCAGGGTTGTAGTTGATCATCACCGAGCGATAGCCCTCCTTGCGGATGGTGTTCAAAGCCTGAACGCCACACCAGTCGAACCGATACGATATGCACCACTACCGAGCACCACTACCGAGTTGCCATCGTTGGCGAAGTCAATATCATGGGCGGTAGCCTGATAGGTGAGGTAGAGATAGTTTGTCTGTGCAGGATACTCCGCAGCAAGGGTGTCGATCTGCTTAACGTATGGTACGATGCCGAGTGATTTTCTCAATGCACGAACCTTGTCGCCAGCCTCAGCCATATTGCCCTTTGCACCGATGGCACGCGCAATCTGGAAGTCGGTGAAACCATATACCTTCGCCTCGCGCAGCAGGTCGGCATTTTCAGCAAGAGCATCGATGCCCAGGCAAGAGTGCAGACGATTGTCGATGTCGACGATATGCTGCAACTTATAGAGGAACCACTTATCGATTTTTGTCAGGTCGTGAATCTTGTCGATGCTGTAACCACCGTACATAGCCTTCGACACATAGAAGATACGCTTGTCGGTAGGAGCGTGGAGAGCAGCATCAAGGTCGTCAACCTGCAGTTCCTTGTTGTCCACAAAACCGTGCATGCCCTGACCAATCATTCGCAGACCTTTCTGTATAGCCTCCTCGAAGGTGCGTCCGATGGACATTACCTCGCCGACAGACTTCATTGAAGAACCAAGTTCACGGTCAACACCACGGAACTTTGAGAGGTCCCAACGAGGAATCTTCACAACCACATAGTCGAGAGCAGGCTCAAAGAATGCCGATGTTGTCTTGGTAACAGAGTTCTTGAGATCGAACAGACCGTATCCCATACCCAGTTTTGCTGCCACGAATGCCAGAGGATAACCTGTGGCCTTTGATGCCAGAGCAGATGAACGCGACAGACGGGCGTTGACCTCGATGACGCGATAGTCTTCCGATACAGGGTCGAAGGCGTACTGCACATTACACTCGCCCACGATGCCGATATGACGGATAATCTTTATTGCGATAGCACGAAGCTTGTGATATTCTGAATTGGTGAGAGTCTGTGAAGGAGCAACGACGATTGACTCACCGGTGTGGATGCCCAGAGGGTCGAAGTTCTCCATGTTACAAACGGTGATACAATTGTCGAAACGGTCGCGCACCACCTCATACTCAATCTCCTTCCAGCCCTTGAGCGATTTTTCAACAAGTACCTGAGGCGAGAAGGCGAACGCCTTTTCTGCGAGTTTGTTGAGTTCCTCCTCGTTGTCGCAGAAACCAGAACCGAGACCGCCCAAAGCGTAAGCAGCACGGATGATGACAGGGTAACCCAGATCGGCTGCCGCCTTGCGTGTCTCTTCTATATTCTCGCAAGCCTGCGACTTGATGGTCTTCACATCAATCTCGTCAAGACGCTGCACGAACAGTTCGCGGTCTTCGGTGTCGATGATAGCCTTCACCGGAGTACCCAGCACCTGTACATTATATTTCTCGAGCACGCCCGACTTGTACAGTTCCACACCGCAGTTCAATGCTGTCTGTCCACCGAACGAGAGCAGGATGCCGTCAGGACGTTCCTTCTCGATGACACGTTCCACGAAATATGGCTGGACAGGAAGGAAGTAGATTTTGTCGGCTACACCCTCGGAAGTCTGTACTGTGGCGATGTTTGGGTTGATGAGAACGGTCTGAACACCCTCCTCGCGCAAAGCTTTCAATGCCTGTGAGCCAGAGTAATCGAACTCGCCAGCTTCGCCAATCTTCAATGCTCCTGAACCAAGAAGCAATACTTTCTTTATTTCGTTTATATTATTCATAATAGGTCAGGTTTATAACAGATTGACAAATCTCTCGAACATGAATATTGTATCCAGTGGACCAGAGCAAGCCTCCGGATGGAACTGGCTCGAGAACCAAGGATTCTTTTTGTGGCGGATACCCTCGTTCGAACCGTCGTTCATATTGACAAACAGTTCCTCCCAGTCGCCACCGAGCGTTCTTGCATCGACAGCATAACCATGGTTCTGCGAAGTGATGAAGCAACGGTTGGTACCCACCTCGCGAACAGGCTGGTTGTGCGAACGATGACCGTATTTCAGTTTGTAGATATCGGCTCCTGCAGCCTTTGCAAGCAACTGGTTGCCCATGCAGATACCACAGATTGGTTTTGCAACCTCACGCTCGCCGTCAGCAACGGCTTTCTCCTGCATATCCATGAACTTACGGAGGATGGTAACAGCATTGACACACTTGTCGGGGTCGCCAGGACCGTTGGCAAGGAACAGACCATCGAACTCCATATCGGTGTAGTCGTAGTTCCAAGGCACTCTGACAACCTCCACTCCGAGGTTCAGCAGACTACGGATGATGTTGTGCTTCACACCACAGTCAACGAGGACTACTCTTTTAAGCCCCCCAGCCCCCAAAGGGGGAGTCGTTGGCTTGTAGGTGATGATGTCTTTGCATGAGACCTTCTCCACCCAGTTTATATCGCCATAGGTGGCACCATCCTGTGCTGGTGCTGAAGCAGAAGCGGTGGCTTCAATCTTTCCCATCATCACACCACTCTCTCGCAGCACCTTTGTCAGTTGTCGGGTGTCGATACCAGTGATGCCCGGCACTTGTTCGCGTTTGAGCCAGTCGGCAAGACTCTCACGGGCATTCCAGTGGTTGTACTGCTCAGAATAATCTGCCACTATGATTGCCGAGGCATAGATGCGGTTGCTCTCCATAAAAGTGGCAAGACCATTGCTCTCAACAGAGAAGTCCGGCACACCGTAGTTGCCCACCAATGGGAAGGTGAGGACAAGAATCTGACCGGCATACGAAGGGTCGGTGAGGCTCTCTGGATA
>JAUNIK010000620.1 GCA_030523505.1 Prevotellaceae bacterium
GTCGATGGCCTTAGCCACTGCATTCTCATTACCCGCGATGGTGGCATCGAGGAGGTTACGCGAAGCGGTTATTGCATCTGCAAGTCTTTTCCAAGAGGTGTCTTCTACTGCATTCAAGAGCTCGTCGGTTACCTCCTTGTTGGGGATGTAACATTCTTGGCCTTCTTCGTTGTATGTCAAATATCCAAGATGAATCAATACGGTGAGCACGTCGTTCTTGCTTCTGATGATATGCATGTCGTTGAGGAACCCAGTTGTATCGACATACACACTCTCTCCTGCCAGCATGCGGATGATGTCGTCCTTGAGTCCGTCGAATTTCATCTGGATATACGTGGTGACCGAGTCGTGGGCTCCCGTAGTACTCCAGTAGCCGCCATACTCTTCATAATATATGGCCTTCATGACAGAATATGGATTGAATATTCGTGAAGCCTTGCCTATGCGATAGCCATCATACCACATCTTAAGGTTGTCCATAGATGCGTTATGTCTCTCTGCCAGCATCTTCACCTCGTCTTCGGTAAATCCATAGCAAGCAGCAAGGAAAGCAGGGTCAATCATGGAATATTCGCAGAAATTATTCATAGCCGACTCGGTGTTGTATTTCTTTATTGGCAGGATGCCAGTGAGATACGCTCCGGCAAACACCCTGTCGGAGTCCTGTGTCTTAAACAATCGGTGGAGCAGCATGTCATATTCATCGAGTATGGTGAGAGTGTCAGTGTCAGGATCTCCCTTCAGCTTCTGTCGCTCGGGGAACTCGCGGCAGATGGCGTCCCACTCGTCGATGATAAAGAAGAATTTTTCTCCAGTGCTTCGGGTTATGGAGGAAAGAACATCCATAAGGTCGGAATTATCCTTGTATTTTACATCTGGAAAAGTCTCCTTAAGTTCATAAATAATCTCCTCCTGTATTGTTCGCACAATATTCTTTCTTATTTCCGGACGAGTGGTGAATGAAGTCACATCGAGATAGAGCACATTGTATTTGTTGAGATATATCTCGAACGACCTGTCCTGCTCAGCCTTCAAACCGCGAAACAGCTCTCGCGAGTCGCACGACTTGTCGTAGTAGGCACACAGCATCTTTGCCGCCATCGACTTGCCGAATCGGCGGCAGCGGGTGACGCAGCTGTAGCGGCTCTCGGAGTTGAGGCTCGCATTAATCAGCGGTATCAGCGATGACTTGTCAACATATTCATGAGATACGATGTCTCTGAATGCTTTATTACCTTTATTAATATATGTACCCATAGTTTTCTGACTGTTGCAGGAGTGATATGCCCACAATTCAGGGACAAAGATAATACAAAATTTCGATTCAGCGAAAGAAAAGCAGACAAATTATCTTTTCCGAGCGTAAGATTTTTACCAGAATCAAAGACACCCAGTTTTTTTTCAAAATCGCATCGAGTTAACGGTTAACAGTTAACACTTCGGTAGAAAAATTATCTTTGCATCGTAGATAAGTGAGTAAAACAACAAGGGGAAGAGAGATTTTTCTTTTCCCTTTGTTTGTAGAATAATCAATATAAGATAGTGCTATTTCCACAAAGGATTATTTTCCCACCCTCTCGAAAATCCTATCATGAATATGGGGACATCGGGCATGGAACGGAACAGAGTTTTAATATCATCTTTAATGGTATTGACCGGATTTATGGCGTTGCAAAGGTACAAAAGGCACGATATGACCCCAAAGGCACGTTTCCTTTGATGCTCTGTCATGTCTTGTGCCATCCAGT
>JAUNIK010000621.1 GCA_030523505.1 Prevotellaceae bacterium
GCTCCAATGCTGTGATAATCTCCAGCAGCGTCTTGTCGTCCTTTTCCACAATTGTTGAATATCTCATTTCTTATCCCTTTCCTTCATCCATCTTACAGGACCAATCTCCTCAAAATAGACTTCTGTTTCTGTCAGTTCCCTACGCATGTAAGGATGCTTTATCAACTCCTTTCCCTTCTCCATAGCCTCCACAATGTTGTTAGCCTCAATAGACAGGTCTTTACCCATCACAATGTTGATTCTTAAATGAAATTCCATAATAAAAAAATTTTAGTTAGACATATAAAACTTTGCAACCCGATTTGTGGTTGCAAAGGTAATATATAGGGTGACCCAAAACTGTGGACACCCCGTAAACTTTTAATATCTTTTAAGAAATTTAGTCTCTAGTTTCTAATCGCTAACAACTAACATCAACCATTAAGATGCATGCATATTTCTTCAGCCATTGCATTGAGAGCTACACATTCTGAACGACTGATATGACGTTTCCCTTCGTCATAGGCCCAGGGGCTTAGTATAAGCAAGCGTCCAGCGGCACACGCATCGAAAAGGGCATCAGCGGGTTTGTAGTATTCACGGAAGCCATTGTCCGCAAGCAGAATGAATGGATGTTGTTCCTGTAACAGCACCTCCATGACTTGCTTTTCCTGTGGAGAGATAAAAGGAGAAACCATTACAGAGCTCTTTCGTGCAGCCAGTACGCAGCCATTCATATAATTGCGCAACGAATCAGAATGGCCCTGCTCTGCCGCTTTAACCATAACACTGCGAACATGAACAGGTTCAAAATGTTCAGCCATCAGCAGTGCCACATTCCCCACGCCGTCATATTTCCGTTCGCCTATCTCTATATCTTTCTGCACACGGAAATAGCCAGGCTTCATGCGCTTGGTAGCCAAACGCTCTGGGTTCATCTGAACATACCGAATCATCGTATGCAGCTGCCCACGACGGGACAGGGGACGAATGAAAGGGCGCTCTGTAAAGATAGGAAAAGAATAGCCCCCTTCGTTCGTTGTCTCCGTGCTCTTGCCCCCTTCGTTCGTTGTCTCCGAATTTAATTCGCGAGCAACAGACAAAGTATAAGCCCTGCCAAGTTTCTTTACCCCTTGCCAATATCCGCGAATAACGCTGCGTATGCTCGTATCCATCACCTGCGTCACGTGGATAACAGCATGCAGGTGGTCCGGCATAAGGCAGAATTGGAGAATGCGGATTGCCGGATAGTGGTTGCACATCACATACAGCTCGTCAACAACGGCATTGCCCAAGGCTGTCCGCTCTATCCTGGCGTTAGAAGGGTTGTTATCAGGAATCACCAGCGTTCCGAACAGCGGCTCACGCGACGGCACCGTCAGCGTCACATGATAGATTCCGACACCCCTCCATGCAGTTCCAGACTCCTGCCATTGCCATTTTGTGTATTCCGCCATAGCTCGGTTTGATTAATTTCTTATAACCACTCCCTGTGATCTCCTAATCTTCTATATTTTAAGTAGTTTTAATAGTCCGAGAGCATTCTCTTGCAAATCATCATTTTGTCGACACTGCCGACACAATTTGCTTTCCGTATTCAGCACGCTTATTTCCAAGCACTTCGCGATTGATGCGCTCACCAATATGCCAATACATCATGGTTTGGGTATAGTTGGCTGTAGCAGCCACATGACCACGTGCCTGCTCTATAATCTGGCGCAAGTCCTGTATCAGAGATTGTGTTGCAAACTGCGACACTATTGCCTTTC
>JAUNIK010000066.1:0-3451 GCA_030523505.1 Prevotellaceae bacterium
CCAGCAGCATTACAACATTGCCGAGGTGATGTGCCAGCAGTTTCCTGAAGTGTTCAGCAACGGAGGAGATGTACTGGCTCGTTCAACAGTAGTGCCACGCGCCATAACAAGTATGGCATCATTCGTTGCATCACTGCAGAAGAACGCTCCAAAGGTGAAGGTAAAGACTCTGTCGCTCCATGAGGATCTGGTTGTCACATATCCGCAGGATGCTCCTGACGAGTTGCGCCGGAAGATTGACAGATATCCACTGAAACTTGATCGCAGTTCACTGAACTATCTCGCGGAGCGCAACTACAACAGCATTCTATCACGACTGTTTGAGAACACCGACTTCATGATGGAGACAGGCGGACGACGCAAGTTCGTGTCGGAGCTGTATCTCTTCTGGTCGGGCTATCACAACTACTGCGACGACGACCGCTTCGAATCACTGCTCACACCGGAGGAATACACCGACCTGTGGGAAGTAGAGAACTTCGACATATACTGCGGACACGGCAATTCCCGTTACCAGACACTGACACTGCTTGAGGACATCATTGCGAATGCCAACGCAGCCATTGAGGGCAACGGATACTGTGCACATCTGCGCTTCGGTCATGACACCGTGGTGAATGCCTTCGCCCCACTGATAAACCTCTACGGATGCGGCGAACAGGCAAAGAAAGCCGAGGATGTGAAATACTGGTATCAGTCGTTCCAGTGTCCTATGGGTTCCAACATCCAGTTTGTGCTGTATCGCTCGAAGAAATCATCAGACATTCTGTTCAAGGTGCTATGGAACAACCGCGAAGCCACACTGCCGCAGCTGACACCAGTCAGCGGTCCTTACTACAAGTGGAGCGACTTCGTGGAATGGAGCAAGAAAATCTAAAGGATTTGAAACTTCCAAACCAGAAATTAATAACATTACGATAAAAAAATAAAGATATGAAAAAGATTTTTCTTTCATTATTGTTGTTCTCATCGTGCATGATGGCGATGGCACAGTATCCAATCCTATTGCATTCACACAACGACTATGCACAGCAGGCACCATTCTGGCTGGCATACGCTGAGAAGGTGCGCACCGTGGAGTGCGATATGTTCTACGTCGGTGGTACGAAGTTCCTTGTAGGACACGACAAGGAAGACATGAGCAACAACCAGGATTTCGATGTTTATTACCTCGAACCAATCGTCAGAATGTATCATGCCAACAACGGTCATGCATGGAACGACGATGAAAACCGTGACCTCCAGCTGATGATCGACATCAAATCAGATGATCCAGACGCTTTCACCAAGGCTCTGGTAAAGAAACTGAAGAAATATCCTGATGTCTTCGACCGTAGCGTCAATCCACACGCTTGTCAGGTTATCCTTACAGGAAACCGTCCTGAACCAAAGGATTTCGACAAATATCCTGCTATCATCGCCTTCGACGGTGAACTCAAGAACGAGTACACTGCTGCACAGCTCGAGAGAGTGGCACTCATCAGCGAGAATTTCAGAGACTACTGTCAGTGGAACGGTAAGGGTACTCTCATCTACGATGAGGAGGTGAAGGTGAAGGCTGCCATCGAGAAGGCTCATAAGATGGGTAAGCAGATTCGCTTCTGGGGTGGTCCTGACACAGTCACCAGCTGGTACACCTTCATCAATTTCGGCATCGACTATATCAACACCGATCATCCTGACAAATGCGCTGAGTTCCTCAAGGACTGGGCTAACCAGAACTACACCATCCTCGGCGAGAGCGGTCCTGTGAAGAAGGGTGTCACCGGTACCGACCGTCTTGACAAGATTACCCGTGGCTTTGCCGGTTTCCAGAACGAGAAACTGCAGATGAAGGAACTGATTGAAACCTATACCCCAACCTATCTCAACGACGGTGCCACCGACAAACCTATCAAGAATGTCATCCTTCTGATTGGCGACGGTATGGGCATCATGCAGATGATTGCTGCCGACCGTGTAAACTTCGGACTTTCGATGATGAACATGCGTTATATGGGTATGGTGAACAACTCTACAAGAGATGCCTACACCACCGACTCAGCAGCTTCGGGCAGTGCACTCGCTACAGGCAAGAAGCACTTCAACCGCCATATCGCAGCAGAATGGGACGGCACTCCAAACCCTTCGCTCACCGATTATTTCTATGATCAGGGCAAGGCTTGCGGTGTTCTCTCGCTCGGCGATATCGCTGATGCTACACCGGCTGCGTTCTATGGTCATTGTGCTGAACGCGACAGTTCGGATATCATCACTCGCGGTCTCCTGGACGACAAGGTGACTGTTGTTGCGGGTAGTGGTATCAAGGATTTCACTCGTCGTAACGATGGCATCGACTTGCCAGCAGAGCTCGAGGCTATCGGTTATGATTTCGTACGCAATGTGAGCGACATTGACAACACCGCAAAGAAGGTGATATGTATCGACGAAGAGATGGACAAGGCATGTGATGTGGATAACATCGGATTGTTGGCTGATGCGACACGCCGTTCTATCGAGAAACTCACTAAGGCAAGCGACAAGGGATTCTTTATGATGGTAGAGGGTGCGAAGATTGACTATGCCGGTCACTCACGCTGCCTGCCTGGTTCTATCATGGAGACCTTCAGTTTCGACCTTGCTGTGAAAGAGGCTCTGGAGTTTGCCGACACCAACGGTGAGACTCTCGTCATCGTAACAGCCGACCATGAGTGTGGTGCTCTTGTACTCGTTGACGGTGACAACAACACCGGTCGTGTCACAGGTTACTACCTCTCTAACGACCACAGTCCGGTATATCCTCTCGTACTCTCATACGGTCCTGGTGCATCGAACTTCATCGGTCGCTACAACCAGTATGACATCGCCAACAGAATAAAGGAACTGTGTACTTCCGATAATAAGTAATGAGGGAAAGAATTTCACTGACAATAAATATTTTTAGCGTTATATGAAAAAACTGTTGTTATCATGTCTGGTGCTTGCGGCGTCATTGGCAGCACAGGCACAGGAACTGTCGTTTGAGACAGCAAAATTCCACTTCGGCGACAATCCTGAATGGAAAAACAAAAATTTTGATGATTCATCGTGGATGAACATGAACACCATCCGTCGCTGGGATGAGCAAGGACATGCTGGACATCTCGGTGAATACGGTTGGTACAGAATCCATTTCAATCCATCGGAACTGCTCAAAACATCCGACACAAAGTCTTCATTGTAGATCTTTTGCGGCCGTGTGGATGATGTTGACGAGGCTTTCGTCAATGGCAAGAAAATCGGTATGACAGGTAGCATGCCTGACTCAGAAAAGGGCTTGCAGGACGAATGGCAGGCAGATCGCTGGTATGTTGTTGACCTCGCTGATGGTTCGGTAAACCTGAACGGCGACAACGTTCTTGCCATCAGAGTATACAACGACGGTGGTGACGGAGGAATGTATCACGGTCCTGTTACCATCGCCATGCCAAGC
>JAUNIK010000066.1:3461-5168 GCA_030523505.1 Prevotellaceae bacterium
TGAAGACAATATTCAAAGAGCAGACCATCAAGGGACAGAACAACGTAGTGCTCACCCTCGAGAACCTCATCAGCGCCCGTCACAAGGGTTCGCTCGATATCAAGGTGCACAACCCAGAGACTGGCAAGTTGTATAGCCAGAACACAGTGAAGATGACTGTAGGCAACAAGCAGTCGAAGAGCATCACTGCCCCACTGCCAGGAAACGGCTATTGTCGTGTTGACGTGAAATACACCGACACTGAGTCGGGCACAACACGCCTCTTCACCTATACTCCGAAGTATATCCTCACACCAGAGGAGCCACTCTCACCACGTTTCAATGGTGCTATGCTCTTCGGTGTACGTCCAAACTCACCTGTCATTTATCGCATCCCTGTATCTGGCGAGCGTCCGATGAAGATTACTGCTACAAACCTCCCTGCAGGACTTACCCTCGACTCAGAGAACTGCTGCATCAACGGTAGTCTATCACATCGTGGCGATTACATCATCAAGCTCCACGCAGAGAACAGCAAGGGTGCTGCTGACAAGGAACTCACCATCCGTGTAGGTGATCAGATTGCCCTCACCCCTCCTATGGGTTGGAACTCATGGAACTGCTGGGGCTTGTCGGTATCACAGGAGAAGGTCATCTCTTCTGCACAGGCTATCATCGACATGGGACTTGCAGACTATGGCTACAACTATATCAATGTTGACGATGCATGGGAAGCACCAGAGCGCAATGCCGACGGTACTATCGCTGTCAACGAGAAGTTCCCATCGATGAAAGGTCTCGGTGACTGGCTCCACTCTCACGGATTGCGTTTCGGTATCTACTCATCACCTGGCGATCGCACCTGTGGTGGTTATCTGGGCAGTCTCGACCACGAGTTGCAGGATGCTCAGTCATACAATGAATGGGGTGTTGACTATCTGAAATACGACTGGTGTGGATATTCACGCAAGCACGAGAAGCAGGTTGACCGCAACACTGTGGCAGCTTATGTACGACCATATTTGCTCATGGGCGAATACCTGCGCAACCAGCCTCGCGACATATTCTATTCACTCTGCCAGTATGGTATGATGGATGTATGGAAGTGGGGATACGCCGTTGACGCAAACTCATGGCGTACTACTGGTGATATAACCGACACATGGGAGTCGCTCGTTGACATCGGTTTCAACCAGCAGAGCGAACTCTATCCTTACGGACAGCCAAACCACTGGAACGACCCTGATATGCTCATCGTGGGCAAGGTAGGTTGGAGTGCAAACCTCCGTGACTCGCGCCTCACCGCCGACGAGCAGTACACCCACATCTCACTCTGGGCATTGCTCGCTGCAAACATGCTCATTGGTTGCGATGTATCACAGATGGATCATTTCACACGTCAGCTTCTGTGCAACCACGAGGTGAACGCTATCAACCAGGATATTCTGGGCAAGCAGGCAAAGCCAGTCGTTGTGGATGGTGATGTTGAGATTTGGGCTCGCCCACTCCACGACGGAACTATCGCCTTCGGTATCTTCAACCGTGGTCACAAGGATGCTAGCGTTGATATCAGCAAGTATTTCAATGCTATCGGCATCAAGGCCAGCACTACACTTCGCAACCTTTGGTTGCAGGAGGATATCGCAGCCGGCACAACTACATTCTTCGTGCCATCTCATGGTGTGAAGCTGTTGAAGAGTAAATAGGAGCCTCACCCCCACCCCCTCT
>JAUNIK010000066.1:5178-10208 GCA_030523505.1 Prevotellaceae bacterium
GGAGGAAAAAGGTAAAAGAGTGAAACGGTAGAAGATTGACAAGGTTAACACAGAAAAGTATAGGGCGTGTCAGTTGTTTGACACGCCCTATTTAATTATCTAACTTTTTCCCCCTCCCATTACGGGGAGGGATGGGGAGGGGTCTTTAGAACTTATCCATTACACCCATTGTACCGAGTACGATGAGGAGGCCATAACCGAGTGCCATTGAGATGATACCCATGATTACACCAACCTTAGCCATCTGGTTGGTCTTAACGAGACCAGTAGAATAAGCAATAGCATTTGGAGGTGTAGAGATTGGCAATGCCATAGCGAATGATGCACAGAGAGCAACACCTACAACGAGGGTTGTCACACCACCGATACCTGCGAGCTGATCGCTCATACCTGTACCTACAGTGATGAGGATTGGAACGAGGAGGGCTGCTGATGCAGAGTTACTGATGAAGGTAGAGAGTACCCAGCAGAGAAGACCTGCACCGATGAGAACGGCAAATACAGGGAATGTGTCGAAAGGAATGCTCTCAACCATTGCCTTTGCAAGACCAGACTGCTTCATACCTGTACCGAGGGCGAAACCACCGGCTACCATCCAGAGCACTGACCAGTCGATGTGCTTGATATCCTCTGAATTAACAATACCGAGGGCAGTGAATGCACCTACAGGGAAGAGGGCTACTACATAAGAGTTGATACCGAAAATCTTCTCACCACACCAAAGGAGAATGGTGACAGCCATGATGATATAGATAGCGTTTGTCTCCCAACCTGGCTTTGCACCACCTTCAATCTGGAACTCAAGACGGTCAGAGGTGAACTTATACATACGGAGAAGCAATACCCATGCGATGAGGAGGATAACGAGCATGAGCGGAGTCATGATAACGAGCCAGTCGAGGAACGAGATGTTGATACCAGCGTCCTTCAAAGCACCGAGGGCGATACCGTTAGGAGGTGTACCGATAGGTGTTGCGATACCACCGATGTTACAACCGATAGGAATAGCAAGGGCAAGAGCAATACGACCACGCTCGTTCTCTGGCAATGCCTTGAAGACAGGAGCAAGGAAGGTGAGCATCATAGCTGCAGTAGCAGTGTTACTTACGAACATTGAGAAGATAGCTGTTACGAGCATGAAACCGAGGAGCACAACCTTTGAGTTGGTACCGAAAGGCTTCAACATGTAACGAGCGAGTGTAACATCAACACCACTCTTAGATGCTACCAAAGCAAGGATGAAACCACCCATGAAGAGCATAACAACAGGGTCGGCGAATGCAGCGATGATGTCCTTGTAAGGAATCAAACCTGTGAGCTGTACTACCTCAACACCCTTCTTGTCGATAGTCTCTACATCGATACCACTGAAATACTGTGGATCGATGAGCGTGGCTATGGCGGAGTCAGACACCGTGAAGAGCATAACCACAATGATTAACACTGACGTTACCCACGCAGGAACACCTTCGAGGATCCACATAAGAGCGGCGAACACGAAGATGGCAATCATACGCTGCTGGATAACAGTAAGATTGGCAATACCGAATGCTGTTGATGGGAGCATCAGAATTACCATGGTAATGAAAAGGACAATCGCAATCTTGACTGTCTTTACTACTGTTGGATTCATTTGTTGTTTATTTTAAATTTTGGTTTTAATATCCTTGGTAAAATCGAAAACATCGATAGTTACATGTTGCAAGAGTAATTCTATGCAAAATTAGTCCAAATGTATTAGACTACCAAATAAAAAGAAACAAAAGTTAGAAACTTGAGGCTAAAAAGTTTGGATAAAGGCAGAAAATATAGTAAATTTGCATACACAAAGAAATAAAACCTATTTGATTATGAAAATTAAACTTATTATCCTGCTGTGCTTCGTTGCACTCACAGCGAGCGCTCAGAAGCGCATTTCCATTCTCGGTGACTCCTACTCCACCTATCAGGGCTATATCACTCCTGCAACAAACGAGATGTGGTACTGGGAACCATGGATTGACAACCGTACAGATGTGAACGATGTGAAGCAGACTTGGTGGTGGCAACTCATTCACGACAACGGTTACAAGCTCGAACTGAACAACTCATACAGTGGTTCTACAATATGCTACACTGGTTACGGCGGTGATGACTATACAGCACGCTCGTTCATCACACGAGCACCAAACCTGGGTTCGCCTGATATCATCCTCGTTTTCGGCGGCACCAACGACTCGTGGGCAAACTCACCTATGGGAGAAATGAAGTGGGAAGGATGGACAGCGGAAGACCTGAAAGCATATCGCCCAGCGGTTTGCCGTCTTGGACAGTATCTATACAATCTCTACCCAAACACAGAGATATATTTCCTTCTGAACAGTGAGTTGAAGCCAGAGATTGGTGAGGCTATGCAGGAAGTATGCGACCGTTTCGGTTTCACGATGATTCCACTTCACGACATCGGCAAGAGTTCCGGACATCCAAACATCGCCGGAATGAAAGCTATCGCCGAACAAGTTGCGAAGGCTTTGAAATAGGAAATAAATCAATTATTTGCATCAAAATAGAGAAAGACCCGCTTTTGGTGGGTCTTTTTTTTGTATGCTAGACAATAAATTTGTAATTTTGCAAGCGAAAGGCAGACTGCCTTTTAAGGGGTGCTCACTATGTGGTGGGCTGAGATTAGACCCTCTGACCTGATGCGGGTAATGCCGACGAAGGGATAAAGATTCAATAATTGTATTCTTTTCAGAGACCCCTTATTGTATTATTTATAATATTAATAAGGTATTATGAACAAATTTATTATTTCTGCAATGATGCTCTGTGTGCTCGGCACTGGTAGTATCGCTGCTCAAGAAGAAGACTCACTCCGCATCGAGGAACTCAACGAGGTGGTGGTGAAGGGTGTGAAGGCACAGAAGGAGGCTCCATTCGCTGTGGCAAACATCAACAAGAAACAACTCAGCACATTCTCGAAGACTGGTCGCGAACTGCCATTCCTTTTCGCACAGACTCCGGGCGTTGTGGCATGGAGCGAAAACGGACTCGGCACTGGTACCACCTACATGCGAATCCGTGGTGCTGCCGGTTCACGCATCAATGTGACTATCGACGGTGTTCAGCTCAACTCGCCAGAAGACCAGTGTGTGTTCTGGGCAAACATGAACTCATACGCAGCTCTCCTTGGTAGTGCACAGATCCAGCGCGGTGTTGGTACATCGACCAACGGTGACGGTGCTTTCGGTGGTAGCATCGCCCTGACAACAAAGAGTCCATCGGTGACTCCTTCACTCGAGCTCACCGGTTCGTATGGTTCGTACAACACATATAATGTTGGTGGACAGTTCTCAACAGGACTGCTTTTCAACCATCTCATCTTCGATGGTGCTTACCATCACACTGCTACCGACGGTTTCATGCACGGAACAGCTGGTAAGTCGGGTTCATACTACGGTGGACTGACATGGCTCGGTAAGGGATTTGTTATCCGCTACAAGAACATCGGCAACTACGAGAACACCGGTCAGGCCTGGAACGGACTCGACACAGGCGACCTCCTCGACGGTAACTACGGCATGGAGACAGGCTTGAACTCGTATAAGGACTTCTGGAATGCTGGTCTTGGCAAGTACAACTCACTCTACGAGTACATGAACGATCCTTACGATCCATCAGCAGGTACAAGTCGCTACCAGATGAACGATGGTTCATACTGGCCAAAAACTACCGATAACTTCTGGCAGGATCACAACATCCTCTCGTTCTCGGCTGACATCAACGACCACTGGAAGACTTCCGCTTCGCTCCACTATACTTATGGTTACGGCTACTACGAGGAGTTCAAGGGCGACTGCAAACTGAGCAAGTTTGGTATTGCAAACCTCACACTCAGCGATGGTTCAAAGTTGAAGAAGACCGACTTCGTGCGCAAGAAGGGCCTCGAGCAGAATGCTTACGGCCTTGTGTGGAACTTCAACTACTCTGACGGCATCAGTGATATCGTGGGTGGTATTTCGGCACAGCAGTTCGATTCAAACCACTTCGGTTACCTGAACTATATCGCCAACGACGAACTGAGAAACAAGGTGATGAAGAACGGCAAGTACAACTACTACAACTCTGACGCTTCAAAGGGTGACGAGAGTGTATTCCTCAAGGCTACAGAGCATGTGACATCATGGTTTGATGTGTTTGCCGACCTGCAGTATCGCTATGTTTCATACAAGACAAACGGTCAGAACGATAAGTTCTACAGCAATGAGGACGGTACATACACCAACCAGGAGTTGAACATCGACGAGGCTTACCACTTCTTCAATCCAAAGGCTGGTGTGAACTTCCACTCTAACGGTCATCGTGCTTATGCTTCGGCTGCAATCAGCAACCGTGAACCAGAGCGTAACAACTTCACCGACAATGGTTCTTACCCATTCCCTAAGGCTGAGCGCCTGTACGACTACGAACTCGGTTACAGCTACACAGGCAGCAACTGGAATGTGGGCTTGAACGGCTACTACATGAAGTACGACAACCAGTTGGTACAGACTGGTGAGGTTTCAGATATCGGCGAGGCTCTGACAACCAACGTGAAGGACTCATACCGCATGGGTGTTGAACTTGTTGCTGCATGGGAACCAATCTCTTGCCTCGACATCTACGGAAATGCAGCTCTCTCGCAGAACAAGATCAAAGACTTCGATGAGATTGTAGAGGACTGGGACAACGGCAGTGCTACCAACCACTACGACGACTCTACCCTCGCTTTCTCACCATCGGCAATCCTCAACGGATTCCTCACATTCCACAAGTGGGGTCTTGAGGCTACATGGCACACCAACTTCGTGAGCAAGCAGTATCTCGACAACTCGGAGTGCGACCAGCGCTCCTTGCCAAGCTACACCCAGAGCGACATCGCTGCAAGCTACACATTCAACATGAAGCGCTTTGCCGGTTTGCGTGAAATCACTATCGGTGCAAACCTCAACAATGTGTTCGACGCTCACTATGCAGCATCTGGTTGGGTTTACTCGGCTATCTACGCTTCA
>JAUNIK010000622.1:0-1170 GCA_030523505.1 Prevotellaceae bacterium
GCCAATGGTCAACGTCCTGCCGTCAACGGTCCTCAGCTGCTGAAGGATATTCCTCTGCATGATGTTGCCCGTATGAACATGCATGACGAGGAACTGAACCGCGTGCTGGGCGGCGGACTGGTGCCTGGAAGCATCGTGCTGCTTGGCGGTGACCCGGGCATTGGCAAGAGTACCCTGACCTTGCAGACGATAATGCGTATGCCTGAGACCAATGTGCTGTACATCAGCGGTGAGGAGAGCGCCCACCAGCTGAAATTGAGGGCAGACAGGATAGGAGAGGGGATTCAAGTTCAAGGTGTTTCAGGTTCCATGAATGAGAATGTTTCGGTACTTTGCGAAACAAACCTTGAGAAGATTTTTGATACTATACGCGATGCTGCGCCCGACCTTATTGTCGTTGACTCCATACAGACGATGGAGACTGAGGCAGCAGAGTCGGCTCCTGGAAGCGTTACCCAGATAAGGGAATGTACGGCTGCACTTCTGCGCTATGCCAAGACCAGCGGAGTGCCGGTTATCCTCATCGGCCACATCAATAAGGAAGGTACGATAGCAGGACCGAAGATTCTGGAGCACATCGTCGATGCCGTGATACAGTTCGAGGGCGACAGACAGGGGATATACCGTATCCTGCGCAGCATAAAGAACCGTTTCGGCTCTACGTCGGAACTGGGCATATACGAGATGCAGCAGAACGGACTGCGTCCTGTCAGCAATCCTTCGGAGCTGCTGCTGAGCGACGACCGCGAAGGCATGAGCGGTGTAGCTATTGCCGCTGCCGTTGAGGGTATGCGTCCGTTCCTTGTCGAGACACAGGCTCTCGTCAGCACTGCTGCATACGGCACGCCGCAGCGTTCGGCAACGGGTTTCGACCAGCGACGCCTGAACATGCTCCTTGCGGTGCTCGAGAAGCGTGTGGGATTCAAACTGGCGCAGAAGGATGTGTTCCTGAATATCGCCGGCGGCCTGAAGGTGACGGACATGGCTATGGATCTCAGCGTCATCGCTGCCGTACTGTCAAGCAACGTCGATACGCCTATCGAGAGCGGCTACTGCATGTGCGGCGAGGTGGGACTGAGCGGCGAGGTGCGCCCCGTGACACGTATCGAACAGCGCATAGCTGAGGCTGAGAAGCTGGGATTTACGGACATCATCGTTCCATTCAGAAAC
>JAUNIK010000622.1:1195-1740 GCA_030523505.1 Prevotellaceae bacterium
GATAGACAAAACAAAATTCAACAACATAAACATACATCCGGTGCGTAAGGTTGAAGAGGCCTTGCGTGAACTGTTTGGTTAGTAAAAAGATTGAAATAACATGGCAAAGATTACGAAAGAGGCCGCCCTGCGTTATCATGAAGAGGGCCGCCCGGGAAAAATTGAAGTGATGCCTACCAAGGCATATCATACTCAGACAGACCTGTCGCTGGCTTATTCGCCTGGCGTGGCATATCCCTGTCTGGAGATTCAGGAGCATCCAGATGATGCGTACAAATACACCGACAAGGGCAACCTTGTGGCCGTTATCTCCAACGGTACGGCTGTGCTCGGATTAGGCGACATCGGCGCGATGTCAGGAAAGCCTGTCATGGAGGGTAAGGGTCTGCTCTTCAAGATATACGGCGGCATCGACGTGTTTGATATTGAGGTCAACGAGAAAGACCCAGAGAAATTCTGCGAAGCTGTAGAGCGCATCGCCCCAACCTTCGGCGGCATCAACCTTGAGGACATCAAGGCTCCTGAGTGTTTCTACATCGAGGAGC
>JAUNIK010000623.1 GCA_030523505.1 Prevotellaceae bacterium
TGTTTCTTGCATCGGTGTGGTGCTCTGCCTTTGCACAAGGCGCTGCCGAAGGTGTACGCGTCGTGGTTGATACTACGTTTACACACCGTCTGTTCGTTCCTGGTACAGGTAATGTGACGGGAGCTGACGGTGTGATTTCCGTACCTATGGATGAGCATCGCTCCATATTCCTTTGGGGTGACTCGTTCTATGGCGAAGTAGATGGCAACACACGCCCTTCGACTTCACCGTTTATCAGTGGCAACGCACTGACAATAGAGTCGCCTGATGGTCCGCGCACCGTTACAGCAGGAACACCCGAAGCACCAACATCACTGCTCACGACAGGCGAGAAGGACGGCATGCGTACGGTGCTGTGGCCAGCACACGGATTCTGTCGCGATGGAATGCTTCACCTCTTCCTTGAGGATATTGTGGCTTTCGGCAATGGGACATTCGATTTCTATTGGCATTCCATAGACTACGCACGATTGTCGCTGGACGATTTCTCGCTCATCGACATGCGTAACATTCCAAGCCCCGACCTCGGAAGCGTGCACTTCGGATTTGCCTGTATTGACGAGGGAAAGTACGTCATCACTTACGGCAGTAAACTCGTTGACGGCAATCATAAACTCTATGTGGCACGCTCTAAATATGACAAAAAGAGAAAGAGCCTCACTACGATGGAATACTGGAATGGTAGGAAATGGAGCACAGACACCACAACGGTACATGCTCTGGAGGGCGATGTGCCGAACATGTCTGAGCAGTTCTCCGTATTCAAGCATGGCAAGAAGTATATCCTGCTCACTCAAGCCCACGGCACATCTGATATATACACCAGCATTGCCGACCACCCTTGGGGACCATGGCGTAATACCAAGAAGATATTCACCACGCCTGAGGCTGGAAGCAAGGAGGGTTGGATAACATACAACGCAATGGCTCACCATCAGTATATCGAAAACAACATGCTGCTAGTAGGTTACTGCGTGAACACACTCGACTTCCCGCAATTATGGTCGGATGTCACATCTTACCGCCCACGATTCTTCTGGGTAAACCTCGATGATATTATCAAATAAATAATTCTATAACATCTAAATTATTACATTATGAAAAAGTTTTTTACTTTTATCGCAGTCGTAGCAATGGCAACAGTAGCTAATGCTACCCCTTACAAGAACCTGCACGTTGAGGCAGAGATTTATCCTGCAGGTTCTGGCCTTGTTTATCTTGATCCTACAGAAGTTAACGAGAATTTCGTACAGGAACAGTCGGAGGATTATGCAGAGAAGGTTACACTTAAGGGCACCTTCGGCGAGACAGCCAACAAGACAAATATGGCAAATCGCCCAACATTCGTGCAGGATTGCACTGGTGATCTTTCTAACTATCCTGTACTGCTTACCATCGTTCCTGCTGATGGATGGGAATTTGTATGTGTTGCAAATGAGATTTCAGCAACAGGCGAGTACACTCCTGCTAACTGCTACATCACCTATGAAGGTACAACCATAGAGGATTTTGTATTCTCTTTCGACTACAAGATGCGTGAGCAGAATCCAATCAATGCTAACTCTGCACTGCGTGAGGAAGACAGTAATGCCGAGACCAATCTCTCTGACTACGATATCGATCGTCAGAATGAGGCTTGGAATAAAGGCGGTTGGCATGAGACCCCTGATACAAAGTACTATGTAATTATGCGTCGTGAGGGCGAGACCACCCCATCATTCTCTGCAGAATCTACA
>JAUNIK010000624.1 GCA_030523505.1 Prevotellaceae bacterium
GGAGTCAAAGGAATCGGATCGTTACCGGTTGTCAGTACTATACGAAATAAATGAATATGAATATGAATAATTTTAAGGTAGCTGTAGTAATACCGACCCTCAACGAAGAAAGGTTCATCGAGGGTTGTTTGCAGTCGGTCATGAAGCAGACATTTCCGTTTGAGGAGATGGATGTGATGGTGGTCGATGGTGGTAGTAAGGATAAGACTCGTGATATTGTAAATAGTATCTCAGAAAAGCATCCTAATGTGCGTCTGTTGCCTAACCCGGGTAAGATACAGTCGATAGCTTTCAACATAGGTGTGAAGGAGTCAACGGCTCCGTATATCGTTCGTTTGGATGCGCATGCTTCCTATTGCAAAGAGTATATTGAGACCTGTGTGAAACATCTAATGGAAGACCCAACGGTTGGTAATTCAGGGGGTGTGTGGGACATTCAGCCTCAGCGTCCGGAATTGGTGCCAGAGGCAAGTGCCATATTGAATCAGGTGAAGTTTGGTATTGGTGGAGCATCGTACCGTGTGGGAGCTGCTGAGGGTTATGCTGATGAGGTTCCATTTGGTTCCTATCCTCGTGAGGTAATTGACGAGGTGGGCGGTATGCGTGAGGATTTGGCACGTGGCGAGGACAATGAATTCTATTCGCGCATCAAGAAAGCTGGCTATAAGATTTATCTTGACCCAAAGGCTGTGATAACCTATTATGCTCGCGACACCTTTAAGGGCAATATGAAACAGATGTATGCCAACGGTTTGTCAATAGGTAAGCTTTTGTTTATTGACCATGAATCGGTTGGGCTACGTCACTTGGTGCCACTGGCTTTTGTGATTTCGCTGATAGGCAGTTTGATACTTGGTTGTATCTGGACTCCTTTGTTTGGGCTCTTCGGTTTGGCACTGGGAACCTATCTGCTTGCTGATATTGCTGCTACGATCTCGGCCTGCAGAAAATTCGGGTGGAAGTATTTACTGGTGTTGCTGTTGTTGTTTTTCCTGGTTCACGTATCGTATGGCTGGGGTACTATTATCGGGATTTTGAAAAGATAGAATGGCTTCATATTGCAAATAAGGCGATATGAAACACTCGACTGCAATTCATGAAGCAATTGCCCATTGACCCAACTTTCGGCACTTACTTTTGACAATCTTCCCGTGATTTCAAAAATGGGGCTGTAGTAACCATAATATATAGAGAATCAACAAATGAACGAAGAAACGAGAATAAAACTAAGAGAAACGCGAAGGCTGATGATGGCTGATTTGGAGTCATCGATGCTGAATGGAAAATCTCCTGAGGATAGCATCTTCTACTATCATTCTTCAGAGGACCGTATTGTGCTCTCTCATGCCCTGTTCTGGGTGATGACAAAATCACTAAAGGGGAAGGTGGCAAAGGAAAAGAACCTCCTCCTTCTCCGTCAGTATCAGGAGGAAATGCTTGAGGCATATCTCACGGAGGATGATTACTTCCCTGAGATTCTGCACTATTGCAACATCTTATACGAGACTCTCATCCAAATAACCGCAGGAGTGTATGACCTTTATACTGACAAGGACGCACGGAAACTTGCTGGCATCACCATGATAGCAGCAGGTTATGCAGGTGATATGTCCGAAAACCTCTGCAATGACCTTCTTGATGACATCGACTTCCACTTCAACAAGGTCAGGTGCCGCAAGATTGAACAGATGCTCCCTCAGCTTAACAAGATGGTTGAGGAAGAGATAAAAGGGAT
>JAUNIK010000067.1:0-2857 GCA_030523505.1 Prevotellaceae bacterium
ATTGTGCTAATGTGCTATTGTGCTAATGTGACAAGATAGTTGTCAATCTTTTATAAAAGATTTCCGAATATTTGTTGTTACGGAATATTCTTCGTAATTTTGCAGTTCAGAATTTTTCTCATATACGATAACAAAGCAAATAATATATGGCATTGAAATGTGGAATCGTTGGATTGCCAAACGTAGGCAAATCCACTCTTTTTAATTGTCTGTCGTCAGCAAAAGCACAGGCAGCAAACTTTCCTTTCTGTACTATCGAACCAAATGTAGGCGTTATCACCGTTCCAGATGAGCGTCTTGGCAAACTGGCAGAGATTGTTCATCCTGGTCGCATCGTTCCTGCAACCTGCGAAATCGTTGATATCGCTGGTCTTGTGAAGGGCGCATCAAAGGGCGAAGGTCTCGGCAACAAGTTCCTCGGCAACATCCGTGAGACAGACGCAATCATCCATGTGCTCCGTTGTTTTGAGGACGAGAATATCACCCACGTTGATGGTACCATCGACCCAATCCGCGACAAGGAAATCATTGATACAGAACTTCAGTTGAAGGACCTCGAGACCATCGAGTCGCGCCTTGCAAAGACACAGAAGGTAGCATCAACCGGCAACAAGGACGCAAAGGTTGAGGCAAGCGTTATGGAGGCTTACAAGGCAGCCCTCGAGCAGGGAAAGAACGCCCGCACAGTGACTTTCGACTCAAAGGAAGAGCAGGACGCAGCACGCAACCTTTTCCTTCTCACAACAAAGCCAGTGCTCTATGTTTGTAATGTCAGTGAGACCGATGCAAAGGACGGTAACGAATGGACAAAGAGGGTAGAGGCTCTCGCTGCTGAAGAGGGTGCAGAATGTATGGTTGTTGCAGCAAAGACCGAGGAGGATATCGCTGGTTTCGACAGTTATGAAGACAAGCAGATGTTCCTCGAGGAGCTTGGTTTGGAAGAGAGTGGTGTAAACCGCCTCATCAAGAAAGCCTATGCACTCCTCAACCTCCAGACATTCATCACTGCCGGTGAGATGGAGGTGAAGGCATGGACCTTCAAGAAGGGTTGGAAGGCACCACAGTGCGCTGGTGTTATCCACACAGATTTCGAGAAGGGATTCATCCGTGCAGAGGTTATCAAATACGAGGATTATCTCCAGTATAAGTCAGAGGCAGCCATCAAGGAAGCCGGAAAACTCGGTGTCGAAGGTAAGGAATACGTTGTTCAGGACGGTGATATCATGCACTTCCGCTTCAATGTATAAACAGCCTAACCAAGCCTTCCCTAAGGGAAGGATGTTTAATACTATCTTTCAACCATAAATAAATATGCTTTCACAAGCATTTTGCATATGATTAGTTTATTAAATTATATTGTCTGGAATCCTTCATACGAGGCATTTTCGTTAGGCCCACTTTCTATCCGCTGGTATTCATTGTGCTGGCTCGTAGGACTGTTAGGTGCTTACTTCATGGTGAAATGGCTCTACAAGGACCAGAAACTATCAGACGAGAAGTTTGAACCGCTGTTCATATACTGCTTCCTCGGTATCCTCATCGGAGCCCGTTTAGGTCATTGCATCTTCTATCAACCCGACTATTTCCTTACCTCAGGCAAGCACTTTGTAGAGATGCTTCTTCCTATTCACTTCCTTGCTGATGGCAGCTGGAGATTCACTGGATATGAAGGACTGGCTTCACACGGAGGAACCCTCGGATTGATGATTGCATTATGGCTCTATTGCCGCAAACAGCAGATGCCTCTCTGGCAGGTTCTCGACAATATCGCTATTGCCACACCTATCACCGCTTGTTTCATCCGTTTGGGCAACCTCATGAACTCAGAGATTATCGGTAAGATAACCGATGTGCCATGGGCATTTATCTTCGAGCGCGTCGATCAGATGCCTCGACACCCAGGACAGCTCTACGAAGCAATGGCATATTTCTGTTTCTTCTTCGTGGGAATGTTCTTCTACAAGATAAAGAAACTCAACGTAGGCAAGGGATTCTATTTCGGTTTGTGCATCTTCCTTATCTTCACCTTCCGTTTCTTCATTGAATACACCAAGGCCGATCAGGTTGATTTCGAATCAGGAATGCTCTTCAATATGGGTCAGTTGCTTTCTGTACCATTCGTGGTTCTCGGTGCTTACTGCATGTATAAAGGTATAAGAAAATAAAACTATAATTAAAATCATAGCAACACAATTCAACCAAAAGATGAAAAGAACCTTCTTATTAGCAGCAACTCTGCTGACCATCATCTCAGCCAAGGCAATCCAGCATGAGGCAGTAGACTATGTAAGTATCCTTGTAGGTACACAGTCAAAATACGAACTATCAACAGGTAACACCTATCCAGCCATTGCCATGCCTTGGGGAATGAATTTCTGGACACCTCAGACAGGCAAGAACGGAGACGGCTGGACCTATGTCTACACAGCCGATAAGATTCGCGGCTTCAAACAGACACACCAGCCTTCGCCATGGATGAACGACTACGGCCAGTTCTCAATCATGCCTGAGACAGAAGAACCTGTATTTGACGAAGAAAAGCGTGCATCATGGTTCTCACACCGTTCAGAAGTAGCAAAACCCTACTACTACAAAGTATATCTTGCAGACCAAGATGTAACAACCGAGGTTTCGCCAACAGAACGCGCAGCTATCTTCCGCTTTACCTACCCACAAGGTAAGAGCTATTGTGTGATTGACGCCTTCGACCGCGGCTCATATGTAAAAGTCATTCCCGAGGAAAACAAGGTCATTGGCTACACCACACGCAATTCAGGTGGAGTACCAGAGAACTTCAAAAATTACTTCGTAATCATATTCGACACCCGGATTCAGTCCGCCGACGCCCTGCAGGAAG
>JAUNIK010000067.1:2867-10155 GCA_030523505.1 Prevotellaceae bacterium
AAGCCAATAACCTACGCAAAGACAGCAAACGGAAGTTCACAACTTAAGAACAAACTTGAGATGGAAGACTCCCACGCAGGAGCGATTGTTGGCTTTGAAACAGAAAGAGATGAAGTCGTAACAGCACGAGTGGCTTCATCATTCATCAGTTTCGAACAAGCAGAACAGAACTTAAAGGAAGTAACAGGCAAATCCTTCGCCACAATAAAGGAACAAGGTCGTCAGCAGTGGAATGACATGCTTGGCCGTTTCGAAGCAACAGACGACAATATCGACAATCTCCGTACATTCTATTCATGTCTGTACCGATCGCTTCTCTTCCCACGCAAGCTCTACGAAGTAGACTCAAACGGGAAAATCGTACACTATAGCCCATACGACGGAAATATCCACGACGGATATATGTTTGCCGATACAGGCTTCTGGGATACCTTCCGCTCACTCTTCCCACTCCTCAATCTTGCCTATCCTACAATGGCTGTAGAAATGCAGAAAGGACTTGTTAACGACTACCTCGAAAGTGGTTTCCTGCCAGAATGGTCATCACCAGGACACAGAGACTGCATGGTGGGTAACAACTCAGCATCAGTAGTAGCCGATGCCTATCTGAAAGGACTTCGCGGATATGACACCGAGTCGTTGTGGAAAGCACTTGTGAACGATGCAAACAACTTCCTTGAACACACAGCATCAGGAAGACGCTATTGGGAAGACTACAACAAATACGGATATGTTCCACGAGAAGATGACCGTTCCTGCGCCCGTACACTTGAATATGCATACAACGACTGGACCATCTACCAGTTCGGTAAGGCAATAGGCAAGAGCGAGGCAGAGCTTGCCCAATATAAGAAGAACGCCCTTAACTACCGCAATATCTACAATGCAGAGCAGAAACTGATGGTGGGAAGACACAAGGACGGCACATTCAATCCAGATTTCAAGGCATGCGACTGGAGTCGCGATTTCTGTGAAGGAAACTCTCTGCACTGGTCATTCTGTGTATTCCACGACCCACAGGGCCTCATCAATCTCATGGGAGGCAAGCAGGAATTCGTACACATGCTTGACACCGTTTTCACCATCCCTGGCAAGGAAGGTATGAAGAGTAGGGGAATGATACACGAGATGCGAGAGATGCAAGTGATGAATATGGGCCAATATGCCCACGGCAATCAGCCTATACAGCACATGCCTTATCTCTACGGATATGCAGGCGAACCATGGAAAACCCAATACTGGGTACGAAGAGTGATGAATCAGCTCTATTCTCCACTCGTTGACGGTTACTGTGGAGATGAAGACAACGGTCAGACATCTGCATGGTATGTATTCTCGGCAATGGGATTCTATCCTGTATGCCCTGGAAGCAACCAATATGTTCTCGGAACACCTCTCTTCAAGGATCTCAAACTGCATCTTGAGAACGGCAAGACCGTTAGTTTCTCAGCACCAAAGAACAGTGAGGAAAACTATTATGTGGAGGCAGTGAAATTCAACGGAAAGAATTACACCAAGAATTACTTCGATCACACCTCACTCATCAACGGTGCAAAGATTGAATATACAATGAACAATACTCCAAACCACAATCGTGGCATAAAGACAGAAGACGAGCCATATAGTTTCAGCAAATAATATTCATAAGAACCTATTAATTATACAACTCGTAACATATAAAAAGAATAAAGGCTATCGCTCAGCCGGTAAACAATATTATTTACCGCTGACGATAGTCTTTATATCATTTAGTTTGTTGAGAGCCTCCATAGGAGTGAGGTTGTTGATGTCGAGTTCAAGTATCTCATCGCGTATCTGCGATAGGATAGGGTCGTCCAACTGGAAGAAACTCAACTGTGTCGATGCATCGCTGACAGGAACAATCTTCTCTGCCTTGCCAGCCGAACCCACCTGGTTGGCTTCCTGTTCAAGCTGTTTGAGAACGGTGTTGGCACGCTTCACGATAGTCTGTGGCATTCCGGCAATCTCTGCAACATGGATACCAAACGAATGCTCAGAACCGCCTCGCACCAATTTACGCATGAAGATAACTTGCCCATTCACTTCCTTCACACTCACATTATAATTCTTTATACGCGAGAAATGCTTCTCCATCTCATTCAACTCATGATAATGGGTGGCAAAAAGCGTACGTGGCTTTCCGTAACCGTTCTCGTGGAGATACTCAACAATAGCCCAAGCGATAGAGATACCATCGTAGGTTGATGTTCCGCGACCCAACTCATCGAACAGCACCAACGAGCGGTCGCTTACGTTATTGATAATATCGGCTGCCTCGGTCATCTCTACCATAAAGGTAGATTCACCAAGCGAAATATTGTCGGAGGCACCCACACGAGTGAATATCTTATCCACAACACCTATTTTCGCTGCCTCTGCTGGCACGAAACAACCTATCTGGGCGAGTAGCACGATAAGAGCCGTCTGACGCAACAGAGCCGATTTTCCGGCCATATTAGGACCAGTGATGACTATTATCTGTTGTTTATCGCTGTCGAGATACACATCATTAGGCACATAGCACTCGCCAAGAGGCAACTGAGTCTCGATTACCGGATGGCGACCCTGCTTGATGTCAATGACATTGCTGTCCTCGATGACAGGGCGGACATAATGATGTTCCTGTGCCACTGATGCGAACGACAGGAAGCAGTCAAGTTGAGCCACGATGTTGGCATTGAGTTTTATCTCAGTAATATAATTCTGAATATAAGTAACCAGTTTCTTGAAGAGCTCATCTTCGAGATCATGAATCTTTTCATCAGCACCGAGAATCTGCTCTTCGTATTCTTTCAATTCCTGAGTGATATATCGCTCTGCCTGGGCAAGAGTCTGCTTGCGAACCCATTCCTGCGGAACCTTATCCTTGAAAGTATTACGTACTTCAAGAAAATATCCGAATACATTATTATATCCAACCTTAAGCGAACTGATACCGGTCTTTTCAATCTCATTCTGTTGAATTTTAACCAAGTAGTCGCGACCTCCGCTGGATATCTCGCGCAACTTATCCAACTCTGCATTGTACCCATTTCGTATCACATTACCCTTGTTCGCCACCAATGGAGGGTCAGGCATCATCTCACTATTGATGCGCTCTCTCAATTCCTCGCAAAGGGCAATATTTTCGCCCAAAGCGTTAAGTGCCGCATTATCAGCCGATTCGCATGCACACTTCACATCGACAAGAGCCTGCAAAGCAATCTTCAAAGCAACAACCTCGCGTGGCGACACACGACCAACGGCTGCCTTTGATATTATTCTCTCAAGGTCGCCTACACGCTGGAACTGCTCTTCCAGAAGACAACGGAATGATGGTTCGCGGAAGAAATACTCCACGCAATTTAGTCGTTGGTTTATCGGTTTCACATCTTTCAATGGGAATCCCACCCATCGGCGAAGCAAACGACCACCCATCGGAGTGATTGTATTGTCAATGACACCGAGCAGAGAAATACCGTCCTCGTTCATTGGATAAAGCAATTCCAACGAACGGATGGTAAACTTGTCAAGGCGCACATATTTCTCCTCTTCGATGCGTGCAATGGAGTTTATATGACCTATACTCGTATGCTGTGTCACTTCCAGATACTGCATAATGGCTCCGGCAGCGATGACACCGTTTTTCAGATGGTCAACACCAAAGCCTTTCAACGAACGAACCTTGAAATGACGGAGCAGTTTCTGCTTTGCAGTCTGTTCGGTGAACACCCAGTCTTCCATCTCAAAAGTACAGTAGCGGGCACCGAAATTCTGTTCGAAGTCACGACGCTTCTGTCCATTGTAGAGCACCTCCTTTGGCTGGAAATTGCCGAGGAGTTTATCCACATAGTCGGTAGTACCCTCACCGGTAAGGAACTCACCGGTAGAGATATCAAGAAAAGCCACACCAACAATACCTTTCTCAAAATGCACCGCTGCAAGGAAGTTGTTCTCCTTGTGGTTGAGCACATTATCGCTCATGGCAACACCAGGAGTCACCAGTTCGGTGATACCTCGTTTCACGAGAGTCTTTGTCTTCTTCGGATCTTCCAACTGGTCGCAGATAGCCACACGACGACCGGCACGAATCAGTTTTGGCAGATAGGTGTCAAGGGCATGGTGAGGAAATCCCGCCATTGCTGTGGCTTCACCCGAAGCACCGTTGTTACGTTTTGTTAGGGTGATGCCAAGTATTTTCGATGCATCAATAGCGTCATCGTGATATGTCTCGTAGAAGTCGCCACAACGGAAAAGCAACAACGCCTCAGGGTGTTTTGCCTTGAGGTCGAAGAACTGCTTCATCATCGGTGTGAGACCGTTTTCTTTCTTAGCCATATAAATTTCGTTTTTATGAGAGCAAAATTACAAAAAAAAGTTGATAGTTGAAAGAAAAATCGTATCTTTGCAAGTAAATTTACATTTACTGCAATGAAAAGAACGGTATTAATATTAGCACTCTCTCTTTCCGCATACTGTCTGTGGGCACAATCTTCACGCGAAGATATAAAGAAAAATGTGTCACTCTCTGGCAGCAATTATCTGGCTTATCCAGCACCGCTGAAGGCTCTCACACCTGCTCCAAAGGGTGAGAAACCATTCTATATATCCCATTACGGCCGTCACGGTTCGCGCTTTCTCATCGATCCTAACGACTACGATGCTCCTATCCTTACCTTCAAAAGAGCCAATGAAAAGGGCAAGTTGACTGAACTCGGTCAGCAAACAATGGCAAAGATTGAAAAGATGAAGGTGGAGAGCAACAAGCGACTGGGCGAACTGACAGAACTCGGAGCAGTGCAACACCAACAAATAGCAAGCCGTATGTACCATCGTTTTCCTGAGGTGTTCAAGGGCGATGTGCATGTGGATGCAAAATCAACAGTCGTTATTCGTTGCATCCTCTCGATGACCAACGAACTGATGGAACTCACTGCCCTGAATCCAAGGTTGCAGATAACCCACGATGCCAGTGAGCACGATATGTATTATATGAACTTCAACGATAAGTTGACTTTCAAGAATCGTAAGAACGAAGATACAAAAGCCTTCAACGAGAACTACGAGAACAGCAATATCCATCCTGAGCGACTGATGGAGACTCTCTTCAACGATGCTGAGTATGTGAAACTATATGTTAACGAACGCCAGTTGATGTATCAACTCTTCGACCTCGCTACGGCTGTGCAGAACTCGGAAGTTCGCCACGAACTGTCACTCTTCGAACTGTTCAATGAGGAAGAAATATACCTTAACTGGCAACGAAAGAACATCGGATGGTTCCAGGAATATGGTTCAAATGCCCTCAACGGAGGTACACAACCATTCTCACAGCGTAATCTGTTGAAGATGATCATTCATGAGGCTGACTCTTGTATGCAGTTTGAGCGCCCTGGGGCAACTCTCCGTTTCGGTCATGAGACAATGGTATTGCCTCTCACCTGCCTTCTCGACCTCAATGGCTATGGCAAGACAATGACACCCGACAAACTGGAAGAAAATCATTGGTTCAACTACCGAATATTCCCAATGGGTGCCAACATACAGTTCATCTTCTATCGCAAAAACCCAAGCGATAAGGATATCCTCGTAAAAGTGCTCCTCAATGAAGAGGAAGCCACATTGCCTCTCACCGCTGTCAGTGGCCCTTACTACCGTTGGAGTGAAGTGAAGGATTACTACCTCAACAAGATCAGCAACTACGAGGAGACACTCAAAGAAACCAATTAAGACAAAAGAGTACTTTAATAAAGGAAGAATAATATGAAATGGAGCGATGAATACTGGCCTTTGCTCATCAAGGAATACAAGAAGAAGCCTGAAGGAGTGAAACCTGTCTACACAAAGAATATGGTAGACCTGAGTCTTTATCTGCATATTCCTCCACAGGAACTGCATAAGAAGATGCTCGAACTGCGTGCTTTGGGCACTCCTTCTGTACAGCGAGTATGGCAGGAACTGGCCGATAATCCACGCAAACTCACCAAGGCCGTGAAGATTGTAAAGGAACGCCAGGGACTGGGCAATGCCAGTGAGTTCTTCGAGGGCGTAGAGACCAATGAATCGTTTGAGCGCGACTTCCGTCCTCTGGAAGAAGACGAACGACTGAAACCTGTCCATCTCATAATGATTCTCAATCTCTATTTCCAGCTCACACCAAACACGATGGTGGCAGAGACAGAGGAAGTGCAGGAACTGGCAAAGATATTGAAACTGCCGGTAAAGACTATCTTAGAGATAATGGAAGTGTTCCAGTTCTGCGATCCTTACCTCAACCGCGACGAACTGATGATTCATCCATTGGTGTTTGTCTGCAAAGATATATGGAACCGTTACGGCAATGACGATATAGAGAAACTTGAAGCATTGGCCGGACAACTCAGAGAATATTTCAAATAACAAATTAAGGAATTTATTAATAGCAACTAAATGCCACAGAATTTTTCTCAGGAACAAATCCAAGGGTTGAGACAAACCCAGCAGATGAAACTTACACAGCAACAACTTCTTGCTGTGAAGCTCATAGAGATGCCTTTGGAGGAGTTTGAGCAGAACATCATCGACGAGATGAATGTCAATCCTGCTCTGGAAGAAAGACACGATGACGACATCAAGGATTTCGATTCCATTGATGCCGAAAGCGATAATGGTGGCTATGAAGGTGACGAGGCTACCGACGAACAGTTGGATGCCAGCAACCGAAAGGAACAAGACGAAGAGAGAGAGAAAGCCCTCGAACGAATGGACAACGAGGACGAACTGCCTGAAAACGACAATGAAGGCTATTTCGACGCTGAATACAAGGATGTTGTCAACAGCAATCAGGAGTCGTTCTTAGACAATCTGAGAGAACAGATGGGCGAACTCGAACTCACTCCCGATGAGACAATAATAATGGAATATCTCATCGGAAGTCTCGACAGCGACGGTCTGCTCCACACAGATCTTGATTCCATTACAGAATATCTGTACTGCTACTACAATATGAATGCCGTGGAGAAAGATGTTGAAGCAGTACTGACGAAACTCCAGACATTCGACCCAGCCGGTATCGGTGCACGAAATCTCCAGGAATGTCTGCTTCTTCAGGTGGACAGAATGGAGGAGGGTATGATGAAGAACTATATCAGAACCATCATCACCGAATGCTATGAGGATTTCAGCAAGAACCACTGGTACAAGATACAGAAGGAACTGAACCTCGGCGACGAACAGATGGAGACCATCCGTAAGACTGTGAAGCGTCGTCTCAATCCAAGACCTGGCTATGCCCTCGGCGAGGCTGTCG
>JAUNIK010000625.1:0-942 GCA_030523505.1 Prevotellaceae bacterium
CGAAGCATAAACCTTCTCATTATGTCTGACATCGGCATTGCTGGCACTTATTCTCTGCCTGTTTTGTAAAAAATGCATAACTGTACACAAGTTTGTGGTCCACAAACCTGTGTACAGTCTCCCTATCTATCATTGTATCAGCAAGAAACGGCACAATCAACAAAAACTGTCATTTTATGATAATTATTTTATGACAGATTTCTTGTTCCGTTGGATTATTATGCCTATCTTTGCAATCTCAAAGGTGAAATGACTATGATAAACAACCCATTTGTAACCAACGGATACGTCAGTGCAGAATATTTCTGCGATCGCGTGCAAGAAACTGATTTTCTTGTACGTATGTTGACTAATGAAAACAACATTGCCCTCATCTCTCCCCGACGCTTGGGCAAAACGGATCTTATTCGCCATTGCTTCGAGCAACCCGAGATCAAGGAGCATTACCATACCTTCATCATTGATATTTACGCCACCAGGAACCTACAGGACTTTGTGCGTGTCCTGGGCAAGGCTATTCTGGATGAGCTAAAAGGCAAGGGACGCTCGGCATGGGAACTGTTCCTCAACGCCGTTCTATCTATCCGTTCTGAAATCTCCTTTGACATCAATGGCAATCCGGTGTGGGGCATCGGACTCGGAACCATCAGCAACCCCAGTGCGACACTCGATGAGATCTTCCGCTACCTCACCCTGGCTGACCGCCGTTGTCTTGTGGCCATCGACGAGTTCCAGCAGATAACCCACTACACCGACGACGAGAACATCGAAGCAGCCCTGCGAACCTACATCCAGCGCTGTCCGAATGCCAATTTCATCTTCTCAGGCTCCCACCGCCATCTGATGGGGGAAATGTTCACATCCCCTGCCCGTCCCTTCTATCAATCCGTCACGGTATTCAACCTGAAGCCCATCTCCATCGAGAAATACAGGGAGTTTGCA
>JAUNIK010000625.1:952-1732 GCA_030523505.1 Prevotellaceae bacterium
CGCCGAGGTCGTAGAGGAGCTATACCGCCGTTTCAACAGCATCACCTCGTACATGCAGAAGGTTATGAACTGCCTCTATCAAGTGACGCGCGAGGGCGAGACCTGCAACCTCCTCATGATTGACGACGCCATAAACTACATTCTGGACATCTCGGCAGACACCTACGAGGGAATGCTGTTTCAGATGCCCGAGAAACAGCGCAACGTCTTCCTTGCCATAGCACGTGACCGTGAGGCCAAAGGTATCTCTGGCGGAGCCTTTGCCAAGCGCCATCACCTTCCGTCGCCCAGTGCTGTAGTAGCAGCCGTCAAAGGACTGCTCGAGAAAGATTTCATCACCCAGGACAAGAACACATACACCGTCTACGACCAGTTCTTTCAACTGTGGCTTGAGCGCGATGTGCTCAACCGATAACCCACCATACTCCAATATTTTTTCGTCCTTCACGTAAGGGTTTTTCATCCTTTCATCGTCTTAGTGGAAAAAAACATGAAGCATTGAAAGCCGAAGGTACAGACATCAGCACACTGTTCAGGCAGCACTATCGCGAGCTCTGCCTCTATGCCCTGCACTATGTTGGTGGGGTGGAAGAGGCCGAGGACATCGTGATGGACTGCTTCCTCAGGTTCCACGACCGTCAGGAGCGGAGTGAGCATTTTGCCTCGCCCAAGAGCTACCTCTACATGATGGTGCGCAATGCCTGCATCGATCATACACGGAGGAATGAGACGGCCATCGTGACGTCCGATCTGCCCGACATTCCCGATGATGATCTCGAC
>JAUNIK010000626.1 GCA_030523505.1 Prevotellaceae bacterium
CTTAATTCCTCAACAGACGTAGTACTTACTGCGACAGCAGAGTACAGACGTGATTTAAAATAAAATTCGTAGTTAGGAGATTTGATTTATGGCAAAAAAGAATAATGGTGTTTATCGAACTAAAGGCAGTCAGATGTACAGAAGGCCTACAAAGGCAATGCAGCAGCAGTACCTGAGAAACAATCAGGATTACAAGCTTCCTGAGACGCCATCAAGAAAGAGGATAATCATTCAGAATATCATAGTAGGCGTTGTTGTTATCGGAATTACCACATTTTTATCAATCAAGTTCCACTGGGCATTCAGCTTCCTGGGAGTGCTGGCAATATTAGCATACCTCATTTTCGTAGTACGTTACATGAACGGCAAGCAGAAGGAGCTTTTCCAGAAGTATGCAGAGATGGGCATGACTAAGAAGCAGCTCATTAAGCAGATGCAGCTGAAGACTATGGATCAGAAGCAAATAGATTCGGCAATCAAGGCCTGGGATGCAGCAAATGCACCTGAGCATTACAAGCGCAGTTTCCTCGATAAGGTTATGGGAATGTAGGCTTATCAGCATTTTGCGCATACACATAATTAAAGAGACAGCAAAAGGGGCTGCTGCATTAACCTTTCAGTTAATGCAGCAGCCCCTTACTGTATAAAAACCCTATGATCGATCAAACTTAAATGATGCTATATTTCTTCAACAAATTTCTTGATAAAGTGAAGCGCTGCGCCAACGGCAGATGCCGATGTTATGTAGTGGCAAGGCAGAATGTAATCTGCATCGCTGTCAAAGGGGTTGAGCGCCAGAGCCTTTTCTTTTAATACATTGACATATTCCCCCATGTGCGCACCCACATTGCCGCCGATGATGATATCACAGTCATAGCAGACTCTAAGTGTATTTACCGCCAGAGCCAGATGATATAGGTATTCATCAAATGTGTTGCGATAACCGGCATTGTTGGGAAGCTCTTCAAAAAACTGATCCAGATTACCATCGGTAAAGTTGGTAAGAACGTATTCAGAACAATATGCGTCTACGCATCCCCGCTTGCCGCAGTAGCAGCGGCGTCCTCCGGGGACAATGGTAATGTGTCCGAATTCTGATGCCCGGTTATTGTCGCCGGTATAGAGAACCTTGCTGTTTATGGTTGCACCGCCTATGCTGGGATTCAGTGCTATATATACAGCTGTGTTGTGAATCTCGGATCTCCACCATTCTGCAAATCCGGCAGAATTTGCATCGTTAAAAAGAAGAACCGGGTATTTTATGAATTTTGATATGCGTGAATGAGCTCCATCAGCAATGTCAATAACCTTTGCATAGGTGATGGTCTTCTGGTCGGCAGCGATGATAATCGGCAGTGATACACCTGTGCCAAGAATCTTATCTCTCGATATTTCATTGCTGTCAAGCATGCTTTCGATATGTTCACTGACAGTCTGATAGTAGCTGTCGGTATCCTCAAAGTATATCCTGATTCGCTGATCTGCAATCATTATGCCCAGCATATCAACGATTACAAGATTGAGATGATGCTTAGTAATATCAACACCGATGGCATAGCCGGAATCTGAACAGCATTTATATGTAAATGCCTTGCGACCGCCTGTGGATTCAAAGGTTCCGTCTATGTATACGTGACCGCTTTCTATAAGTGACTGCAAATTGTTTGTTACTGTAGGCAGACTTAAATTAAGGTCTCTTGCAATCAGCTTTCGTGTTGAAGCACCGCGGTTG
>JAUNIK010000068.1 GCA_030523505.1 Prevotellaceae bacterium
GATGGCGAAGAAACGCCAAATGTAGGATGTCTTATTCATTGTATGTGCACATTTTGTGCAAAGGTAGTTATTTTTTTGAAAATATCAATTAACAAACGAGAAATATCGATTGCAAAATGTGTTTTTCCCAAGTTTATTTGGGTGTTTGGCCGAATATTAGTAATTTTGCTAAGAAAATAAATAATGTAGTTATGAGCAAACCACTTGCAGAGCGAATGCGTCCGTTGAGCCTCGACGATTATGTAGGTCAGCAACACCTTGTGGGCGAGGGTGCCGTCTTGCGACAGATGATTGACGCAGGACGAATATCATCGTTCATTCTCTGGGGACCTCCAGGTGTGGGTAAGACCACTCTGGCGCAAATCATTGCCAGCAAACTTGAGACTCCGTTCTACACCCTCTCGGCCGTTACCAGTGGTGTGAAGGATGTGCGCGATGTCATTGAAAGAGCCAAGAACAACCGTTTCTTCAACTCCGCCTCGCCAATCCTGTTCATCGACGAAATCCACCGTTTCTCGAAGTCGCAGCAGGATTCGCTGCTCGGTGCTGTGGAGCGTGGCATCGTGACACTCATCGGTGCTACCACAGAGAATCCGTCGTTCGAGGTGATACGCCCATTGCTCTCACGTTGTCAGTTGTATGTGCTGAAGAGTCTCGACAAGGCCGACCTGCTGGCGTTGCTCGATAGAGCAGTGACTCAGGACGAATACCTGAAGCAGCGCAAGATAAAGCTCGAGGAAACCGATGCTCTGTTGCGTTATTCCGGAGGTGATGCCCGTAAGTTGCTCAATATCCTCGAACTGGTCGTTGAGGCTGATGCGAACGAGGAGTGCGTCATCACAAACGAGATTGTAGTGAACCGCCTTCAGACAAATCCGCTGGCGTACGACAAAGACGGTGAGATGCACTATGACATAATCTCTGCGTTCATCAAGAGCATCCGAGGCAGTGATCCTGATGCAGCGCTCTATTGGATGGCACGAATGATTGAGGGCGGTGAGGACCCGGAGTTCATTGCACGAAGACTGGTGATATCTGCATCCGAGGATATCGGTCTTGCCAACCCTAACGCCATGCTCATTGCCAATGCTGCCTTCGACGCTGTGATGAAGATTGGATGGCCTGAGGGGCGCATACCGTTGGCTGAGGCGGCAGTGTATCTCGCCACTTCACCAAAGAGCAATTCGGCTTATCTCGGTATCAACAAAGCCCTGGAACTGGTGCGTCAGACTGGCAATCAGCCTGTGCCGCTCCATCTGCGAAATGCTCCAACGAAACTGATGGCGGAACTGGGTTACAGCGATGGCTATAAGTACAGTCACGACTATCCGGGACATTTCGTTCAACAGCAGTTCATGCCTGATGAGTTGCAGACTACCCGCATCTGGCAACCACAGCATTCGGCTTCAGAGGAGAAACTGTATCAGAATATGGTGGCATGCTGGGGGGAGAGGTTTAAGTAAAGCCCCACCCATCCTCCCCAAAGGGGAGGTGCTTTAATACTGTCATCACAGAGATTCAAATATCACGAGGGTATCAATAATTGAGAATTATACTAAATACAAATAAAATACTTTTTCCCGTTATCCCACAAGCGGTATAGTGTAGGCGACTACAAGACTATAAAACATCCCTCCCATAGGGAGAACTTGGGTGGGCTTTTGAAATGCGTATTGTAATTATGGACGGACATGCGGCTAACCCTGGCGATTTGTCATGGGAAGCATTCCGAGAGTTTGGAGAAGTAGTGGTCTATGAGCGTTCAAAACCTGAAGAGGTGGTGGATCGTGCAAAGGACGCTGACATAGTATTTACTAATAAGGTGGTGTTCGATGATGCCAATATGGCACTGTTGCCTAACCTGAAATATATCGGTATCCTGGCAACAGGCACAAATGTGGTTGACCTGGATGCCGCTCATCGTCGTGGTATCGTGGTGACAAACATTCCAGCATATAGCACCGACAGTGTGGCACAGCTGGTGTTCGCCCACATACTGAATATCCTGAACCGTACCGATGTCTATGCCAATGATGTGCGTCGTGGTCGTTGGGCACAGAACCCAGACTTCTGTTATTGGGATTCACAGATTCACGAACTGGCTTCATTGTCGCTTGGCATCGTGGGAATGGGCAACATCGGCCGTAAGGTTGCACAGATTGCGTTGGCCTTCGGAATGAAGGTTAATGTGTATTCAAGCAAAGATGCAAGTCAGTTGCCTGAAGGCGTTGAGAAACAGACTCTTGATGAACTCTTTGCAAGTAATGATATAATTACTCTGCACTGTCCGCTCACTCCATCGACAAAGAATATCATCTGCCGTGAGAGCATCGCAAAGATGAAGACATCGGCAATAGTGGTGAACACCGGTCGTGGACCTCTCGTTGATGAGGCTGATATGGCTGAGGCATTGAAGAATGGTCGCATTGCTGCCTATGCTACTGATGTGATGTGTCAGGAACCTCCACAGGCCGACAATCCGCTGTTCGGTTGTGAGAACGCTTTCATCACTCCGCACCTTGCATGGGGCTCTATCGAAGCTCGTGAACGACTGATGGATATCGCTCTGGAGAATGTCAGACAGTTTGTGAACAATACTCCTATTAATGAAGTGTAAGCAATGAACACAGAACCATATATTGGGCAGACTTTCTACCTGATTCTCGAGTTTCTTGGCACCTTTGCGTTTGCCATCTCGGGTATCCGTCAGGCTGCCTCGAAGCATTTCGACTGGTTTGGTGGATTCGTGTGCGGTATATCCGTGGCTATCGGTGGTGGTACGCTTCGCGACCTGATGCTCGGTGTTACTCCTTTCTGGATGACCAACCCGTTCTATATCATCTGTACCATCCTTGCTCAGGTGTTCGTCATCGTGTTCTCGCGTTATCTGAAGCATCTCGACAACACCTGGTTCGTGTTCGATACCATCGGTCTGGCCCTGTTCACCATCGTCGGCGTGCAGAAGACCTTGTTCTGTGGTTATCCGTATTGGGTGGCAATCATGATGGGATGTATCACTGGTGCGGCCGGTGGTGTTATTCGTGACGTGCTGCTCGACACAGCACCGATAATATTCCAGAAGGAGTTCTATGCTACGGCTTGTATCTTCGGAGGAGTGTTCTATTGGTTGCTGACGATGATAGGCGTGAATATGGAGATGACATCGCTCCTTACATTCGTTTTCATCTGTGTGGTGAGATATCTCGCTGTGAGATTCAATATCTCGTTGCCGAAGTTCAAGGATGAATGAAGCCTCCCCACAGGGTGGGGGAGTGAAGCGCCTTGTATGGTGGAGAAGGATAATTTAAATAAAGACAAAGACGGAAGTGGAGAATAATAAGACAAATGCTGCGGTGAAATGGTATGTGACGAAGGCAAGGTATTCGTCACTGCCTTATCGTGAGAAGTTGGAAAAAGCCGGATTGGAGTTTTTCCTTCCTACACGCTTTGTCATTCAGGATATCGCCGGTCGCCGACTGCGCGTGGAACGTCCCGTAATCTTCAATTTCATCTTTGTCAAGGGTACCGTCTTCGATGTGAAGGACTTCTGCAAACGCAATGAAGGACTGTCAATGGTTTATCGTCGCCGTTTCCACGATGAGGCTATGAACAACGAGGAACATCTCCTCATGACGGTTACGGACAAGGAGATGTCGCTGTTTGCCAAGACCATCGGACAATATACCGAGGAAGTACCGTTTGTTCGTCCATCGGAGGTTGACTTGCATAAGGGCGATCTTGTGAGAATCCTCGAAGGACCGTTCGCTGGTGTCGAGGGAGTACTTATGTCACAGCAAGGCAAGGACGGAGGTCGGGTGCTGGTGAGTATCAGCAATGTCATTGCCGTTCCTACCCTTGAGATTCGTCCGGAATACTTGCAGATTCTGTCGTTTGCTTCGAAGGGCAAGCATCTATATAAGAAATTCGATTCTTTCATGCCCCGTGCCCGTAAGGCGTTGCATCATCATCTCGCCGACAAACTCGACACGAAGGATATAGCCGCCTTGACAACCTTCGAGAAGCGCTTTGCCGAGTTGCAGACACACACCGTAAACTCACAGGTGAAACTATTAGTTTATCTGCTCATCTGCTACACCTGCCTGAAGAGCGATGATAATAAGAATAAGGTGGAAATGCAACTTCTTTCTTTGTTGCCAGAGGTGAATTCCACCTCGTTCAGGGCTTTGGCATTAGTCAACCTATACGGTTGTATTGGTCATAAGTCGTACCGCCAGGATGCCGAGAAGATTATTGCATCATGGGGTGAGATAGGCGATAAAGACAAGACAAAAAAGGAAATAGCCGAGGATTTGCTTTATTTCGCAAACACTCTGATTTAGCGCTTCTTTACTATCATAGTCCTCCCCCTTGAGGGGGAGTTAGAGGGGGCTTTGAGGGGGCTCTTGGGCTGGTTACAATGGGCTCACGACCCTGATGCCTATCTGGCTCGGGTGTTTCTGCATATAACGATATAAGGTCATTGGTTCGTCGATGACCTTTTTGTGTATCTGTGAGGCGTTGAGCAGATGCAGCGTACCATCGCTGTGCCACGAGGCAATGCCTATATGACTGGTGTCGAGACCTTCCTTGTTAGTTATTATAACGATGATATCGCCAGTATGGATATACTTCTTCAACAGCGAATGCTGGTTGAGGGCGCTCTTCGGGATATAGGGGAACGACTTGCCCGTCAGTGCTTTCTCCGCGGTTCTGATGCTGTCCACCATCGCCTTATCGCGAACTAATGCCGGATAGAGGTCGCAATGCTGCGACATGAAATTCACATTGAGGGTCTTTGTAGCGGTGAACGGAGCCTGAGCCGCAACCACCTCTGCCACAAAATCCTGTTTGCTGTTGGCATCAATCCACGATGTGAAGTAATGCAGGCGTGAAGGGTACGACACATAACCTTTGTTGTAGCGTATCCTGCGAAGATAGTCGGTGAACGCCTTGAACGACTTCTTGCCGTCTCTCATGCAAAGGCTCAACGCCAGCACGTTCTCGGTAAAGGTGGTGCAGTCGAGTTCGCGAAGATTCACGACGAGTTTCTCTTTGGTGTTGTTTTCCAGTGTCTTTCCTACATACGGCACACCCTGCAGTGCCTTTCCAAAGTGAATCATATACTCATTGGCAGATGCTTTCTTTGGAGCATTGCCGAGGAGTTGCATCACCTTGATGCTGTCGGCCTTGGTATATACTATAGATTGGGCTTCTGCAAGGCCAGGCAGGAGGGATATAATGAAGAAAAGAAGGTTTCTCATTGTTTTCTGTATTTCTTTTTTACACCGAAATTGAATCCGGCGTAGATGTTGAACGAACCAAAGATATTATTCGTGTAGAAGTTGGCTTTCGAATAGTTGTAGGCGTGCATTATGAAGTTGGCGCCAGCAAACCATCGGTTATCGTTCCATACGACACCGAAACGCCCAACACCATCGATGGTGAGGTTGGTGAATTTGAAGTCGCGGAAGTTGAGGCCTTCCACGAAGTTATCCACGATGCCGTTGATGCCCTTCGAGGAGTTTGATATGGAACGCTTATAGCTCAATGCTAGCGACAATGACGAGCAGAAGAGCCAGTTCTTGGCGAACACCCAATTGTAGCCATAGCCTCCCGACAGGGACAGGTCGGTGTAGGTTACGTGCTCGAAGGTCTTCTCGCCAGTGAACTCGTCGGCGTAGTCTTCACCCATGATAACCTCGGTAAGGATATTCAGTTTCGACCAGTCCACATCCAGCGAATGGCGTGTGTATCCTATTCCGGCAAGGGCAGAACCAGCAGAGACCTTCTGTTTTGTGCTCTGGTTGAAGGCGGCAGGGTAGGAAAAACGACGGTGGTTGAAGATGTAGTAGGCATTGAGACCAACGACGCTCGACTTTATTCCATTGAACGAGCAACCGTTGAGGACGGAAGCATCATGATGGTTGGCAAATTTCACATCCGTGATGCGGTATTCATTTCCCGACTTCCTGTAGAAAAGGTCGAAACCCATTGGCAGAGTGTAGAAACTCATGTCGAACTCCTGTCGGTTGTCTTGGGTCTTCAGATGGAGCATATCGATGGAAAGACCATAGCCGAGGATTCCCCAGCAGACATACGGTCCCACCTTCATTGACGGTTTCGGGGTGAAGCGTATGCTGTTGCCCTCGTTGTCGGTGATGCGATAAGCCTCGTACGAGAAGTTGCTCTGCATCATTGCCTGAAACTTGTAATGCTGTGGCTCGATGTAGAAGGTGTCAACATCGAAAAGCTTGTGCTGTATGCGCGAGAGAGCTGTGAAGAAGTTATGCTTAGCCTTCTCCTTGAAGGTTGCAGGTCGCTCTGGCGCAAGTGTTGTGTCTGGTTCGCTCACACTTGCACTGTCCACATTCACAAAAATGCTGTCTGGCTCTACGGCAAAAGTCGCAGAACAGAAGCAGATTAGTATTGTGAGCAGGATGTGACGCATAGTGTCGAATTATAATTTCCAGAGAATCCTGTCCATCGCCCAGTTCACTGGGGTAGCGCTGACAGAGTCGCACAGACAGTGACCATAACCTTGCAGATGTTCGGTCACATTCTTGATGAGCGGCATCTGAACATGTGGAGGATTGGCGATACGTATCGAACGGACACCCTCCTCGGTGACAAGGCGTATCGGATCGTAGGTGAACACCGAGAACGACAGTGTGCCTTTCTCGCCGATAAGTTCTATCTGGTCCTCCTTGGCACTCTTGTGTCCAACGAAGCACCACGATCCCGAACCGGCAATACCACTCTCAAAAAGGAAACAAGCACTGATATTATCCTCGGTTTTGTACAGTCCGCCACGGTTGGTGGTGTAGCCATGAGCACGGGTTATGACGCCGAACAGTTCCTGAAGCAGATCGAGCTGATGGGCAGCAAGGTCATAGAAATATCCACCGCCAGCGATGTCTGGCTGCAAGCGCCAAGGGAGATTGCTGCTGTTATAGTCGAGTTCGCGAGGAGGAACGGAGAATCGCAACTGTATGTTGAGCACCTTTCCGATGGCACCCTCGTTGAGCAGTTCCTTCACCTTCTTGAAATAAGGCAGATAGCGGCGGTAGTATGCCACGAAGCAAGGCACACCGGTATCTTTGCTCACACGGTTTATGCGCGCACAGTCCTCATAGCTTGCCGCCAGTGGCTTTTCCACATACACCGGTTTGCCGGCCTTCATAGCCATAATGGCGTATGTGGCGTGACTCGAAGGAGGAGTGGCAATATAGATGGCATTCACCTCAGGATCTTCGATGAGTGATATCGGGTCGGTGTACCATTTCTTTACTCCGTGACGCTCAGCATACGAGCGGGCACGGTCGGCATTGCGGCTCATCACTGCTTCAATGTGTGAACCCTGTATGAGGTTGAAGGCCGGTCCGGATTTCTTTTCCGTAACTTCGCCACAACCAATAAATCCCCAGGCTATCTGTTTCATACGACCAAACCAAGTCTTCCGCAAGGGAAGGATGTTTTTTTATGTTATAGTATATTCTTATTTGATTTCTGCTTATTTGCCTAACCAAAGGTCAATCAACTTCCGGGCAATGCTCAGTGGTTCGGGAATGGTTGGGAGGTTGTCCTTATGGAACCATCCTCCTTCGGCTAACTCTGAGCGTTGCAGACGAACTTCACCACTCTTGTATTCTGCCATGAATCCCACCATCAGCCCACTCGGGTAGGGCCAAGGTTGCGATGAAATGTATTTCAGTTCGCCTACTTCCAATCCCACTTCCTCGCGTATCTCGCGTCGTGCAGCCTCTTCAAGAGTTTCGCCGGTTTCAACGAATCCCGCCACCAGTCCGTAGAACTTCGAACGGAAGTTGTTGGCTCTTATCAGCAGCACCTCATCACCACGATGTATCAGTGTGATGACGGCTGTAGATGGTACCGGCCACACTTCTTTGCCGCACATGGTGCAACGCTTCGAGATGTCGGTGTGCAGTTTCATCGGACCGCCACATACTCCACAGAACTTCGTTGTACTGTCCCAATAGAGAATCTGCTGGCATTTACCCGCCTTCAGATACAGGTCGAACGGCAGTTTGTAGTAGCTTGCCCTCAATCCGCACATCTCATGGTCGGGTAGGGATGTCACTGGCGAATCCACGAGCACCGCCTTCACCTCTGTGCCATCCTCCATCGGGGTGATGTTGTGAACTGTCTGCCACGGTTTCAGTTCGATAGGAGGCTGCTCACCCTCGGGAATGGTGAACATCCCGTCGGGTAACCGCTTAAGCAGCAGTTCTGTCTTGCAGAAGATAAACCAAAGAGTCATTTTTTTTGAACGAAAACGAAGACGAAGATAAAGACGAAGACGGCTTATGGGAACAGCAATTTATAATCGCGCTCAAGGGCAGGCTTGGTAAGTTCCTCTGGCACGAAACGCCAGTTGTTGTTGGCCTGCGGATTGATGGTCTTGCGCTTCTCAATCTCCTGCATCAGGTAGAAACGAAGGTCTTTCTCGCTCTTCCACACTGTGCGACGTTCTATCTCGTCCTTTGTCAGTCCGGCACCACGTGTGAGGAGTTCACCACCACCGTTGGCACGGTAACTGTTCATTGCCACCTTATACATTTTATTCAGGTCGAAAGCCTCGCCGTTCGACTGACGGAGAATCTTCACGCGCTCACCGGCTGGTTTTGTTACATCCACCTCATAGTCGATGCCGGCAGCAGAATCGAAGTTGAATGTAGGATATTCGAACGATGAACGTTCTGTAGCAGCACCAGTGGTGTTCTTCAGCCGCATGATGTGATCATCCTTGCTGGTCATGGTGTTCACCCACATGTCGTAACTCATCTCTAGATGTCGGCGAATCTCATCACCGGTCATCATTAGCACCGCCAGCTTGTTCTCATAGCGATAGAGGTTGAACATGTCACTCACATGCAGTTCGCCCTTGTTGATCTTCGCGTTGAAGGCAAGTGGTGCTGCAAATGAAATCTGTGCATCGGTGAGAGCCAACTGCAGGTTGTGGATGAGGTCGTTGAACGGACATGAGCCGAAGAATGAGTCGCGGGTATAGATAGTCTCGGTAAATGAACCGATAGGTCGGTCGATATATTCGCGCACCTCTTTGTCGTGTGAAGCAAACACTCTCATGAAATCCTCACTCACAGGCTGGTCCTCGATATTCACAATCTTGCCGGTTATCTGCTTGCCCAACACCGTCACACCCTTCTTGCCACGGTCGTTGATATTGAGTGTAACCTCAGCTTCTGCCACATTCAGTGCGTTGTTGGCTGGGTCGAGAATCCACACCTTGCTGCCATTGATATTGTCAATCTCACCACCGAATTTCTGATGATCGTGACCATAGAAAATGATATCAAATCCCGGTACCTCACGAGCAATCTGCTCTGTTGGGTTCTCGCTGTATTCCTCTGTGACGATGCCACCCTCGCGTCCTGCGTGGAACAATCCAATCAGTACATCAGGCTTCTCGTTCTCCTGGATGTATTTCACCCATTTCTTCGATGATTCAATCATGTTCTCGAAATGCAGACCACTCCAGATGCTCTCTTCGAGCCAGCTTGGTATAGCCGCTGTACACATGCCGAGAATCACGATCTTCACTCCGTCGCGATATATCACCTTGTAAGGCTCAACGTATGGCTTGCCGGTCTTAGTGTCAACGATGTTGGCGCCAAGCACAGTAGCCTTTGTCTCGCTCACCCATTTGTCGTAACAAGCATGACCGGTCTCCACATCGTGGTTGCCGAAAGCCTGCACGTCGTAACCCATATAGTTTGTGAGCGAAGCACCGATATTCTCCTTATCGGTAGCAATGTAGTTGTAGTAATAGCAAATAGGCTGTCCCTGAAGCAAGTCGCCGTTTTCAAGCAGAATAAGGTTCTCGCCGAAGTCAGCACGCACCGCCTTCACGTATGAATCCACACGAGCAAGCGAACCGCGTTTCTCGCGACGGTTTATGTAGTCGTAAGGCATGAACGAGCCATGCACGTCGGTTGTCTCAATGAACTTTAAGGTAACAGTTTTCTCCTTTGCCATCACGCAAGTAGTAGTTAAAAGTAGTAGCAGAAAAATTGATAATAATCTCTTCATTGCATAAATATTTTATATTTAGTATTGCAAAATTAATCTTTTTTTTTGATACTCCAAAAAAAGTAACTAACTTTGTACA
>JAUNIK010000627.1 GCA_030523505.1 Prevotellaceae bacterium
CGAATATAACAAATTATTTTACTGAAAATAAATCAGTTAATTTTTAGAACATCCCATAAGTGGGTTTGCTCAAAGGATGATATGCCTACACATGTGGAGTTCATTGCAGATTATGATGGATCAAAACACAAGGTTGGTAACGCTTCGTACACTTTCCGCAATCACGGCTATTATTACGAAAATAATCCCAGCTATGCTGGCGAAAGCGATGAAAACTCTCCATTGTCCCTCTACACGCCATCTGAACCAGAATGGTCAGACTTCGACAACCTCGACAACGCAGCCGCAGCCAACGTCCTTGGCTTCCGCGCCAAGCCAATCACCATCACCGATCCTAATGCTGGCACCAGCGAAGCTTGGCCTCTCGGTTCTATCGTCTCGTTCTATCTCAAGATCACCGAAGCCGCTGACTACTGCGCCAATGTAGGTGATATGATGTCGACCCTCAACAAGCAGATTGCCTTCTTGAACGTCCCAAAGTCAGCCATGCCCAACAATGTAGACAAGGGCGAGGGCGTAGTCACCGGCATCATGGGTTGTGAGGATTCGCACATCAGCTGGAGTGGCTCAGACAAAGACTATAACGACGTAGTATTCCTGATCAATGGTGTGATGCCAGAGCCTGTAGTGATCACTGGTGAAGTTTCGGTATCAACTGTCGAGAAGCGCTACATGGCCGAAGACCTTACCAACACTGGAGACATGGACTTCAATGACATCGTAGTCGATGTGAAGAACGCACACTACACTTATTGGAAAGTAAACGAATCAACAGGTGAGCGTGAGATTGACACAGACCAGAATGGAACCAAGAGCGTAGAAGTTAATGGCAAATCATTAAACCTCACCTTCGAGAACGGTATCTGCGACGTACAAACCGCTACTGTCAAGCACCTTTGCGGTACTATCCCGATTCGCTTCCAGGTGGGCACCACCCTGCTGCCTTGGATCACCGATCCAACGGATCTCGAGCAGTCAAAGAAGCAGCTCAGAGGCGAGAATGTTACCAATCTAACCTACGGCACCGGCAGCGAGTCAACCAGCGGCATTGATCCAGATGTTACCCTCCCCGTCACCGGCTGGAATCCTAAGACCAACAACGTAGTTGTCTATGCTGGTTGGGATGCAAGCGATGGCGTAGCTACAACTCCAAACACTAATGATGACGGTTCATTCTACAGCGAAACTGAATGGTTGTCAGAATTCCCTGAACCAGGCACCGTCCCCTGCATCATCGCCACCGACGTGACCGACAAGTGGACCGAAGAGTGCGTCGACATCACCTCGGAATCTTGGTGGAAGACCAACTTCATCAGCACCCAACATTGATAACCATTATCCCCCATAAATCGAGTAGGAGGTAAACGCTAATCATAGGCGTTTATCTCCTACTTTCGCGTTTACCGACCTCTCACACCGTACGTGCCGTTCGGCATACGGCGGTTCCTTATTATTGCACACAGACTATCAAACGATGATAGTCCATCAGGCATGGCCAGCCTTGCTTCTGTAATGACTCATTGCCAATAGCCCGATGTAGAATCGGACTCTTTGCCACTCGCCAATATTTCTTGCTGCTGTTTCCCCATTCGTAGGCTTGCCATTCCGCTATGCCACACTTGATGAGGTTCTTCACCTTCGTACTGCCCGATGGCACCACCCGACAGGTGAACTACAAGGGCCGCGCCATGCAGGTCCGCATGTGATAAAGAACTAGAAT
>JAUNIK010000628.1 GCA_030523505.1 Prevotellaceae bacterium
ATGTAAAGGGAAATACAGTGATAGTAAGATAATATAAATTTCAACACAAATGATATTATGAGAAGAGAAAAGCAATTGTTAATCGTGCTTCTGCTGTTTGTCGCCCTTGGCATAAGGGCGCAACATCAGAAAGTCACTCTGAACTTCACGAACTCTCCTGTCTCACAGGTCCTCAGGACTATCAGTAAACAGACTGGACTTGACTTCGTGTACAGTAATTCACAGCTCGAGTCGATGGGCGACATCACCATCAAAGCCACCGACGAGCCAGTAGGAGAAGTGCTGAAGCGCATGTCGGCATCGACAGGCTACACCTTCAAGTTTGACAAAAACACCATCATTGTTCAGCAAGACAAAAAAAGATCTGATTCGAAAATTGACGGTTACGTAGTAGGTGTCGTTACCGATGCCAATGGCAATCCCCTGCCAGGTGTTACCATTAAGTTTCTGGAGAACAATTATGGTACCACCACAAGCAGCGACGGAACATATCATCTGAACGCACGTGGAGTTTCAAAGGGATCCATCTGCTATTCGTTCATCGGAATGAAAAACAAGGAAGTGGCCTACAAGGGACAGAGCCGCATCAACGTAGTGATGGAGGAAGACAGCCATCTTATTGACGACGTGGTTGTGACTGGATATGGTACATACAACCGCGGGCAGTATGTAGGTGCCGTATCACAGGTAAAGGCAGAGGACATAAAAATAGCCAACGAATCAAGCATTGACCAGATGCTGCAAGGTGTTATCCCAGGAGTATCGGTGGTGAACACCACAGGCAAGGTGGGTGGCACACCGAAGATTCGAATCCGTGGTACTTCCACTATCCTTGGCAACCAGGAGCCTTTGTGGGTTGTAGACGGTGTGATACAGACCAATCCCACTCCAATACCAAATGACGCAAGTCCACTGTCGAGCGACATGGACGAGATGCTGCAGACTGCTGGTAACGCCATCTCATGGCTCAACCCTGCCGACATCGAGACCATCACAGTGCTGAAAGACGCGTCTGCCACCGCCATCTACGGATCTCAGGCAACCAACGGTGTGATTGTCGTTACCACCAAGAAGGCAAAGGCACAAGCAGGAGTGAGCGTAAACTATTCGGGCTCGCTGTCAATAACACAGCGTCCGTCATACGGTCTCTACGACCTGATGAACTCGCAGCAGTATATGGAGTTCAACCAGCAGATGTATCATGACCGCAACGCCTACACTTACGAGGTGCTGCCGATAGGTTATGCAGGACTCGTACAGAAACTGCACAACAAGACCATCACCCAGGACGAGTTCAACCAAGAGTTCCGCAAGATGGAACAGATGAATACCAATTGGTTTGACCTTCTGTTCCGCACACCCGTGAGCACACAGCAGAACGTGAGCATCTCCAGTGGCAGCGAGAAGTTGCAGAGCCGTTTCTCGCTCGGTGTCAACAGTTCTCCTGGCGAAGCCAAGGGCAACGACATGTTCCAGGTGACGGCAAGCTCCAACAACACTTACCGCCCAACGAAGAATCTCTCCGTAGACCTCTCTGTAAACGGAAGCTACCGCAAGACCAACGACTTCTACTCAGGAGTGAGTCCATACGAGTATGCCATGAACACCTCACGCGCCCTGCCACTCTACAATGAGGACGGCTCGCTCTACTACTACCCGGTGTATGGCAACAGAAGTTACTCGATACTTAACAAGAACTGCTACAACTACAACAT
>JAUNIK010000069.1 GCA_030523505.1 Prevotellaceae bacterium
CACGATCCCTCGACCTCCGGATTATGAATCCGACGCTCTAACCAGCTGAGCTACCGCGCCAACACTTTCACAACCAATCACGAACGCAAGCACCTCGTTTCCTCGAATGCAAAACGCCTCGTTTTCAATTGCGGGTGCAAAGGTACACAAAATTTTCCATTCGTGCAAGAAAATCACAAAAATAATTCAAAGAAAAATTAAAATCACCCTTTCAAGCCCCTATTTCAGCCCTTCTGCACCTTATTATAATATAAAAAAAGCGTCTTCAGCACTATTTTCTTGCATATCTCGCTCGTTTGTTGTAACTTTGCATCGTGAAATTCTACCGATTAAAGAAACTCGACATATTTATCACCAAACAGTTCATGCTGCTGTTTGTTGGTACTTTCTTCATCTGCCAGTTCGTGCTGATGATGCAGTTCTTCTGGCGCTATGTCGATGATCTTATCGGCAAAGGTCTCTCTATGGAGGTCATGGCACAGTTCTTCTGGTACATGGGACTGATGCTCGTGCCTCAGGCCCTCCCTCTCGCAATCCTTCTTTCTTCGCTCATCACCTTCGGCAACCTGGGTGAGAGCAGCGAGCTGACGGCTATCAAAGCTGCCGGCATCCCGCTTTTCCGCGCTTTCCGCTCACTGATACTGATAACCATCGGCATCAGCATCGGTTCGTTCTTCTTCCAGAACATGATTGCCCCTGAGGCAAACAAGAAGATTGCACAGTTGCTTATCTCTATGCGACAGAAGAGTCCGGAACTGGAAATCCCGGAGGGAATATTCTATGATGGCATCCCTGGCAGCAACATCTATGTGAGCAAGAAGGATATGGAATCGGGCAAACTCTATGGGGTTACCATCTACCGAATGACTGGTTCTTACGAGGATCAGGCTATCATCCTTGCTGATTCGGGCATGATTCAGGCTACCGCCGACAAGCAGCACCTCCTTATGACACTCTGGAACGGCGAGTGGTTTGAGAATATGCAGTCGTCGGAGTTGGGCAACAAGGCCACAATCCCTTATCGCCGTGAGTCGTTCTTCCACAAGCAGATACTCATCGACTTCAACACGGACTTCAGTATGACCGATGCTTCTATCTTCTCGAACGATGCCCGAGGAAAGGGATTGAAGCAGATTCTGCACGACATTGACTCGCTGAACAACCAGTATGACAGTATCGGCAGAAGTCTTTACAACGATCTGCGTGGCACATTCTACAACATTTCCACCAATCCATCGACCGTGGCAATAACCACCACACAGGGCGAGGACAAAAAGATTGACAAAACAAAACCGGGCGAGAAGCTCAATTTCGATTCTATATACGCCAAGCTCTCCGAAGAGAAAAAGAAGAATGTAGTGTCGAACACTATGGGGCGCATCAATTCGGGAAAGTCAGAGATGGAGTTCCGCAGTATGATTACAAAGGGCGACGCCGAACTGATTCGCAGTCACAAGATTCAAGCCATCGCGAAGTTCACGCTGGCTCTGTCGTGCATCATATTCTTTTTCATTGGTGCCCCACTGGGTGCTATCATCAGAAAGGGTGGTCTGGGATTGCCTGTAATCATCTCCGTACTGGTGTTCATCGTATTCTACATCTTTGATAACACTGGTACGCGAATGGCGAAACTGGGTGCCTGGAACCTATGGTTTGGTTGCTTGCTAGCCACAGGTGCGCTCACTCCACTGGCGGCATGGGTGACCTACAAGGCGAACAAAGACTCTGTCGTATTCAACATGGACGCATACAAGGCGTGGTTCACCCGTGTATTGGGATTGCGCTCTCATCGTCATATCTTCAAGAAAGAGGTCATCATCAATGATCCGAACTATCTTGAAGATGCAAATATCCTGACAAATATCTCCGAGAAGATTACCGAATACTCACAGGTTCACAACCTCAAGAGACTGCCAAGTCCTATCAAGGTGTTCTTCAGATACGAGCCTGATCATGCCATTGAGAACATTTCTGAGATTCTCGAGAATGTTATCGAGGACCTTTCCAACACTCGCGACAAGCTCATCCTAACCGAGATAAACAACTACCCTATCCTTGTGGTCAAGGCACATACTCGTCCGTTTGAGGCAAAATGGAAGAACATCCTGGCAGCGGCAATCATCCCTCTGGGCATATTCTTCTACTTCAGAATGGTGCGTTTCCGCATGCGTTTGTATCGCGATTTGGTTGCAATCAAGACTGTCAACAAGAAAATCACCGACCAGATAGCTTCTTTCAATTTGGAAGAGGAAGCATAAAACAGGCCCCGTTTCTGCCACTTTTTACACCTTATATATTATAAATAAGGAGAAAATATCAACCTAAAGTAAAAAAAGAGTCGATTTCTTTCGCCAAAAAGAATATTTCTTTGTACTTTTGCAGAAAATAAATAAGGTGGGTTCTATAAATTGGCTTTTTAAGATTTTTGAATTATTTGTGAGAACAGTTTGAAAGCGGATGAAGGAGCAATGCGGGCATTGCAACTGAAGTAGCTTACAAAATGGGCCACAAAGAAACAAAAAGATTGAAAAAGACCTACTACCCATCAATATCAAATAATTAATCGTGGGAATTTACAGAACCCACCTAACGCAAAGTAAGTATGGCAAATTTATCAAGTAGACTAAACCGCCTCGCTCCATCAGCCACTTTGGCTATGTCGCAGAAGAGCAGCGAGATGAAAGCACAGGGCGTTGATGTTATCAATATGAGTGTTGGAGAACCAGATTTCAACACACCTGACGCAATCAAAGAAGCCGCAAAGAAAGCAATCGACGACAACTGGTCGCGCTACTCACCAGTTCCTGGATACCCAGAATTGAGAAAGGCAATCGTTGCAAAACTCAAGAATGAGAATGGTTTGGACTACACTCCTAACGAGATTCTCGTATCTAACGGGGCAAAGCAGTGCGTCTGCAACGCAATTATGGCACTCGTTGACGACGGCGAAGAGGTTATCATCCCAGCACCTTATTGGGTAAGCTATCCACAGATGGTACTCCTGGCTGGCGGTAAGCCTGTCTTCGTGAATGCCACATTCGAGCAGAACTTCAAGATGACTCCTGAACAACTCGAGGCTGCCATCACCCCAAAGACCCGTATGCTCATCCTCTGTTCTCCAAGCAACCCAACAGGTAGCGTTTACTCAAAGGACGAACTCGAGGCACTCGCAAAGGTTATCCTCAAGCACGAAGACCTCTATGTCCTTGCTGACGAGATCTACGAACATATTAATTATGTAGGCCACCACGAGAGCATAGCACAGTTCCCAGGCATGAAGGAGCGCTGTATCATCATCAACGGTGTGAGCAAAGCTTACGCTATGACAGGATGGCGTATCGGTTTCGCAGCAGCTCCAGAGTGGATCACCAAGGGATGCAACAAGCTCCAGGGTCAGTACACCAGCGGTCCAAGTTCTGTAAGCCAGAAGGCCGCAGAGGCTGCCTACACCCTCGATCAGGCTCCGGTAGAGGAGATGCGACAGGCATTCGAGCGTCGCCGCGACCTTATCGTAGAACTGGCAAGTCAGATTCCTGGTCTCGAGGTGAACAAGCCTGAGGGTGCGTTCTATCTTTTCCCAAAGTGCAGCAGTTTCTTCGGCAAGACAGACGGCGAGCGCGTGATAAAGACTTCCACCGACCTCGCAATGTATCTTCTTGAAGTTGGACATGTCGCAACAGTGGGCGGTGATGCTTTTGGCGACCCAGACTGCTTCCGAATGAGTTACGCAACAAGCGATGACAATATCCGCGAAGCCATCAAGAGAATCGGCGAAGCATTGGCAAAACTCCACTAAAAGTGCCTCGAAACAGCAAATAGCATAAGGAAAATCAAGATTTTACCGTTAAAAAAGTTTAATTCCTTTTTAATTTATTAATAAATTATATATCTTTGCGTTTGCTAAGAACCAATAACCGAAAAAAGTCCTTATGACGAAAATATATTATTAACTCAATTTTTTAATAACTTAATTCAAAAAACTTAAAAAAATTATGGCAGCTACAAAAACAGCCGCACCTAAGAAGCAGGGCTTCCAGGGTGTTCGTCATGCAATCATTATCATCGTTTTGGCATTCATCGTAGGTGTATGCTTCTACAAGTTCTTCCTCGGCGCTCCTAGCAACTTCGCTGGTGGCGATCCAGAAGGTCATCCTCTCAACATGCTTGGTACAGTTTACAAAGGTGGTTTCGTTGTGCCAATCATCCTCGGTCTTCTCTGCACCGTTATCGCTATGTCAGTAGAGCGTCTTCTCGCTATCTCTGCTTGCGCTGGTAAGGGTAATGTAACAAAGTTCACCGCTGAGGTTAAGAAGGCTCTCGCTGCTGGTGATATCGCTAAGGCTAAGGATCTCTGCAACAAGCAGCAGGGTTCAGTTGCAAACGTAGTTCTCGCTGACCTCAAGAAGTATGAGGAGATGGAGACAGCTCCTATCAAGCTCAAGGAGAAGGTTGCAGCTATCACTAACGGTCACGAGGAGGCTACTGCTCTCGAGATGCCTACAATGACAATGAACCTCCCTATCATCGCTACAATCGTTACCCTCGGTACTCTTACCGCTCTCTTCGGTACCGTACTTGGTATGATCCGTTCATTCGCAGCTCTTGCTGCTGGTGGTGGCGCTGACTCTATGGCTCTTTCAACTGGTATTTCTGAGGCCCTCGTTAATACAGCATCTGGTATCGCTACTTCTTGGGTATCTGTAGTTGCTTACAACTACTTCACCAACAAGATCGATAAGCTTACATTTGCAATGGACGAGATTGGTTACACAGTCGCTCACACATTCGAAGACAAGCACCCAGAAGCTTAATTTTAGCTAACCCTTTAAATTTTATTCAGTTATGGGTAAGTTAAAAATTAAGAAGAGTGACGTCTGGATTGACATGACTCCTATGTCAGACGTGATGGTGCTCTTGCTGACCTTCTTCATGTTGACATCAACATTCGTGAAGAACGAGCCAGTAAAGGTAAACCAGCCATCATCTGTATCGGAGATCAAGGTGCCAGAACAGGACGTCCTGAACATCCTTGTCGACAAGGAAGGCAAGGTATTTATGAGCATGGACAACCAAAACGACATGATGACTGTCATTCAGGACATGAACGACAAGTGTGGTTTGGGTCTCAGTGCTCAGGAGATGAAGAAGTTCCAGACAGACCCACTTTGGGGCGTAACAATTCAGGACAACAAACTGAAGAGCTATCTTAACCTCCCAAGCGAGAAGATGACAGAATACATCACAGGCGCTGACGCTGGTGTACCTCTCGATTCTCTTGAGTCACTCGGTAACAAGAGTGAATTCCAGCTTTGGGTTGAGGCAGCAATCAACGCTAAGGACGATATGAAGATCGCTATTAAGGCTGACTCTGACACTCCTTACGCAAGCGTTAAGAAGTTGATGTCTGAACTTCAGGATATGAACGAGAACCGTTACTATCTTATCACTACATTAAAGACTGGTTCGGAGGAGTAAATTATGGCAAAGAAAAATTCAAGCAAGCAAAAGAAAATCAATGTCCGCGTAGACTTCACACCTATGGTGGATATGATGATGCTTCTTATCACATTCTTCATGCTCTGTACTTCTCTGGCAAAGCCACAGACAATGGAGTTGAGTATGCCAAGTAACGATAAGAACCTCAGCAAAGAGGACAAGTCTGTAACAAAGGCTTCTTACACTATTACTATCTACGTCGCTGACAACAACAAGATCTACTATGTAGAAGGTCTTCCAAAGTACGACGACCCAGAGTGCCTCAAGGAGACAACATGGGGTAAGGATGGTATCCGTAAGGTCCTGATGACTCACCAGACAGAGGATAACACTCAGCCAATCCTCGACGCCGTAAAGGCTAAGTTGGAGCTCGACCAGAAGAAGGACGAGATGGAGGACTCTGTTTACAAGAAGGAAGTGGCAGAAATCAAGAAGAAGAATGCCATGACCATCATCATCAAGGCTACAGATAAGTCTACATATAAGAATGTTGTTGATGCTCTCGATGAGATGCAGATTTGCAGCGTAGGTAAGTACGTTCTCGACAAGATTTCTGACGACGACGCTAAGCTCCTCAAGGAGAAGGGCGTAGAGTAAGAAATTCGGGAACATAGTATTAACTATTAATAGAAAGAAGAAAACAATGTCAAAAATCGATTTGATATCTGGTGAGTGGACCGATCTTATCTTTGAAGGTCGCAACCAGGCTTACGGTGCCTATCAGCTTCGCAAGGGTACAGGTAAGCGTAATCTTATCTCTATCATTGCTGTAATCGGTCTCGCTATTGCATGTCAGATTGGTCTTACTCTTAAGAACATCGCTGACGCAGAAGCAGCAAAGAGAGCAGCAATGGATCAGGTAGTCGAACTCTCTGCACTTGAGCAGCCTGAGAAGAAGGAAGCAAAGGTTGAGCAGAAGAAGGTCGAAGTTGAGCCTGAGAAAGTTGTTGAAAAGGTTAAGAGCTCTATCAAGTTTACCTCTCCTGAGATTAAGAAGGACGATGAGGTTAAGCCTGAGGAAGAGATGAAGACCCAGGATGAGTTGATGTCAACAAAGACTGCCATCGGTTCATTCGACGTAAAGGGTAACGACGATGCTAACGGTGAGGTCCTCAAAGCTAAGGAAGTCATCGCACAGCCTGAGCCTCCAAAGGAGGAAGAGCACAAGGTATTCGACGTTGTAGAGCAGATGCCATCATTCCCTGGTGGTAACGCAGCTCTCATGGAGTACCTCTCTAAGAACGTTAAGTATCCTGTAGTTGCACAGGAGAACGGTGTTCAGGGTCGTGTTGTAGTATCATTCGTTGTTGAGCGCGACGGTTCTATCACTGACGTGAAGGTCGTTCGTTCAGTTGACCCATCACTCGACCGTGAGGCAGCACGCGTTGTATCAAGCATGCCTAAGTGGATCCCTGGTAAGCAGAATGGTTCTACTGTACGTGTTAAGTACAATGTACCTGTTGCATTCCGTCTTCAGTAATCTTTAAAAACAAAAGATGAACAAACTTACATCTTACATACTCGTAGGATTAACACTATCTACCGGTCTTTTCTCTTCTTGCAACCAGCAGAAGAGTAAAGACGGTAGAACAGATACATATTCGTCAGGAGCGATCACTTTCGCTTCTGACGAAAGTTTTAGTCCTATCATCGAAGAGGAACGCGAACTCTTCGAACAAGTCTATACAGACGCACATCTGACTCCTATATACACCAGCGAGACAGAAGCAATACAAATGCTCCTCGATGGTAAGGTATCAATGGCTATCACTTCGCGTGATTTCAAAGAGGGTGAGCTAGCTCACTTGAAACTCAACAAAGGTTTCCCTCTCACAATCAAGTTCGCTTACGATGGACTTGCACTTATCCAGAACAAAGCAAATACTGATTCACTGATCAGTATGAAAGATATACGCCGAATACTCACAGGTGAGGTTACACGCTGGAACGAGATTTATCCAAACTCAAAGAACGGCGAGATCACTTTGGTATTCGATAATCCTAAATCATCAACCGTTCACTGGGTTGAGGATTCTATCCTCGGCGGCAAACCAATCACATCTCCGAATGTGAGAGCAGTTGACAAGGTAGAGGATGTAATCAAATATGTAGAAGAGAATCGCGACGCCATCGGCGTTCTGGGCAGTAACTGGCTCAACGACCGACGCGACTCTACAAACCTCACATTCCGCAAGGAGATTCGTCCAATGGCTGTAACAAACCTCGATGTTGCAAACGAGCGCAACTCATACAAGCCATACCAGTATTATTTCTGGAACGACTCCTACCCTCTCACGCGTACATTATATATATTACTTAATGACACGCACATGGGCTTGCCTACAGGATTCAAGAACTTCATAATCTCACAGGACCGCGGACAGCTGGTAATCCTCAAGGCAGGACTCCTCCCAGCCTATGGCAGAATCGCCATTCGCGATGTCAGGGTGAATGAAGATTAATTCTTAAAAAAAGCAAAAGTAAAGAAACCTTTTTCAATCTCTGTAGTCTAGAAAGATAGAGAGTGATAATTCTATATAGCGACATTAATTAGAAAGAAACTTTAAAATTATGAAGACAATTAAATATTTCGTTATCGGAGCTATGCTGACGATAGTTGGCGCTCCTGCTATGGCACAGGTTGACAGCAAGGCTGCTGTAAACCAGGTAAAGGAAATCCTCAAGTCAAAGGCTGCTGATGCTGACAAGCAGATTGCCAACATAGCAAAACCTTTCAAGAAGGATCCTGCAACACTCGTTGCAATCGGTCGTGAGTTTCTCCGCGCAGACAAGGTAGCAAAGGCTGAGGAGTACGCAACTCTCGCTCTTGCTAAGAACAAGAAGTTCGGTGACGCTTACATTCTTCTCGGTGATGTTGCTATCCACAACGACAATGGTGGTAAGGCAGCAGAGCAGTTCCAGCAGGCTATGTACATGGAGCCTACAAACCCAGAGGGCTATCGCCGCTACGCTAACCTCATGGCTGCAGCAAGCCCTGCTTCTTCAGTAGACGCTCTCGAGCAGCTTCGCAAGAATGTTCCTGACTATCCAGTAGACCTCCTCGCAGCTGAGATCTACGACCGTGCAGGTAACATCCCACAGGCTATCGAGTACTACGCAAAGGCTCCATTGAACAAGATGAAGGACAGCCAGCTTGCTTCTTACGCAACTGACCTCTTCCTCTCAGGTAAGTTCGACAAGTCTCTCGAGGTTGCTCAGTTCGGTGTTCAGAAGTCTCCACGCAACGCTGCATTCAACCGTCTTTCTCTCTTCAACCTCACAGAGAAGAAGGAGTTCGAGAAGGCAGTTTCATTCGGTGAGAAGCTTTTCAACGCATCTGACTCTGCAAAGATCTCTACTTTCGACCACAAGTACATGGCTATCGCTTACACTGGTGCAAAGAATTTCGAGAAGGCTGTTGCTCAGTACAAGGAGATTGTAAACCTTGCAGACGTTACTGCTGAGGACAAGGCTGACGCTTTGAAGGGTATCGCTGACACATACTCAGCAAACGATGAATATACAAAGGCTATCCCTGCTTACAAGGAGTACCTCGCTGCTAAGAAGGACGCTACAGCTACTGACTATGCTGGTCTTGGTACAATCTGCATGAACTATGCTAACGGACTCACAGGCGCAGAGCAGGAAGTTGCTGTTGCAGAGGCTGATCAGGTTTACGCTGACCTCGCTGCTAAGTTCGAGGACGCTGCTGAGTTCGCTGCATTCCAGCGTGCACGCGTTGCTGGTATCATCGACCCAGACTTGAAGAAGGGTGCTGCAAAGCCTCACTACGACAAACTCATCGAGGTTATCACAAAGGACGGCCGTATCGAGGGTACATCAAAGACTCGTCTTATCCAGGCTCTCACATACAACATGATCTACGCTCTCCAGATCAAGAACGATGTTCCTACATCTAAGACATACGCTGAGCAGATTCTCCAGTATGATCCAGAGAACGAGCAGGCTAAGCTTGTTAGCGAGTTGTAATCAAAAGGGATTTTAATAATTCAAATAACCAAAGGGGTGAGATCATTTCTCACCCCTTTAATTTTGCCATAAATAAAGCAGAATTAGACACAAAAAAAGCCCCACCGAAGTGGAGCTTTGTTCTTTTGTTGTATCGTGACTGATTAGCCCTGAGCGATAGCCTCGTTTGGACAAACATCAGCACATGTGCCGCACTCTGTGCAAACCTCAGGATCAATTGAATACTTCTCGCCCTCAGAAATAGCACCTGATGGACACTCGTCAATACATGTACCACATGCGATACAATCTTCGCTAATAACGTAAGCCATAATAATATAATTTTAAATTGTTACTAATGTTACAAACTTATGTAGTGCAAAGTTACTATTTTTAATTGAAATACCTACTATTAGGTATGACTTTTTTTGCTCATTTATTGAATAAAACGCAAATATGGCATAAATAAACAACAAAAAGCCCAAATTTCAAGAAATAAAATTAGATTTTACCGACTATT
>JAUNIK010000070.1 GCA_030523505.1 Prevotellaceae bacterium
GACAGTCCTACCTCGCCACACATACACCATCCGGATTCTATCGGGGTGTCAACATTGCTCGATAGTACTGCGGCGATGACACTCAGATCCATAGCAAGGTCTGTGACGCGCAGTCCTCCTGCTATGTTCAGGAATACGTCCTTCTGCATCAGCTTGAATCCCACTCGCTTCTCCAAAACGGCAAGGAGCATGTTCAGTCTCCGTTGGTCAAAACCGGTGGCCGATCTCTGCGGTGTGCCGTAGGCGGCTGTCGATACCAAGGCTTGTGTCTCTACCAAGAATGGGCGCACTCCTTCTATCGCTGCACTGATGGCAATGCCCGATAGTCCTTCGTGGTCTTGTGTCAACAGCAATTCAGATGGGTTGCTCACTTGACGTAAACCATTCTGTTGCATTTCGTAGATTCCCAATTCCGATGTACTGCCGAAACGGTTTTTGATGCTTCGCAGGATACGGTACATATAATGCTGGTCGCCTTCAAACTGTATGACGGTGTCAACGATATGTTCCAGTATTTTCGGACCGGCAATGCTTCCTTCCTTATTTATATGTCCGATGAGGATTACAGGGGTGCCGCTCGACTTCGCAAAACGCAACAAAGCCGAAGCGCATTCCCTTACCTGGGCTATGCTTCCCGGTGAACTCTCGACCTCGGCTGTGGCTATCGTCTGGATGGAATCTATCACCAATAATTCCGGTGCGAGGTCCTTTATATGCTCGAAGATGTCTTCTAGTGATGTCTCACACATAACACTCAGGTTTTCAGATATTTCGCCCTTTTCGCCTGATGTGTTACATAATAGTCTGTCGGCGCGCATCTTCAACTGGTGCGCACTCTCCTCACCGCTGACATACAAGATGTTCTTATCGCGGAGGTTCAGTATCGTTTGCAGCGTAAGCGTACTCTTGCCTATTCCTGGTTCACCGCCCAGCAGGATGATGCTTCCTGGCACCAGTCCGCCGCCCAGAACTCTGTTAAGCTCTGCGTCGCCAAGGTCCATTCGTGGCTCGTCTTTCGAAGAAACCGACCGCAGGGAGAATGTCTTCTTCTCGCCGAGCTTTGCTGTCACCCCACCTCTCACTCCTTTGGCTGCCGACTGGGCTGCCTTCGAAGCTGTGGTTGTTGCCGCAATGCGTATCTCTTTAAATGTGTTCCATTGTCCGCATGCTGGGCATTTGCCGAGCCATTTTGGTGACTCCTGACCACAGTTGTCGCAGACATACATTACCTTATCTTTTGCCATTTTTTTATATTTGGTAGTGCAAAAGTAATAAATTATTTTGCAACACGGAAATTTATTCGTACTTTTGTCGAAAATATAAAGAAAACAAAAATGAGAAAACTCGCTATATACATATTTCTGTTGCTTGTAGCCCTTGTTGCTTGCAACAAAAAAGATGATTCTTCTACACCGGAAACAGCCTCAATAGAGATTGTTCCAGAAGGTTTAAACATCGGTGTGATGCCAACAATCGATTGCCTTCCGATATATATTGCCTACGACCGAGGATGGCTCGACGAGGCTGGTATTTCCGTCAATCTTGTGCCGTTCACTGCCCACATGGACATCGATACTGCCCTAGTAGGGAAATCGCTCGATGGAGCATTTACTGAATTGTTCCGTACGGAGTATATAACAAAGAAGCAGGGCGTGAAGTTCTATTATGCTTCTACCACCGAACTGCAATGGAATCTCATTGCCAATAAGGATACGCGTCTGACGCGTCTCGAGCAACTAGGTGATAAGATGATAGCCATGACGCGTTTCTCGGCAACCGACTATCTGTCGGACAAGGCTTTCGCTGATGTCAAGACTCAGGCGAATGTCTATCGGGTACAAATCAATGACATCGGCGTTCGCTATGCTATGCTCTCCAACAACCAGATGGATACAGGATGGTTGCCTGAACCATTATTTACAATGGCAGTCCTTAATGGTCATCGTGTATTGAAACCTACTAAGCAGAAGGATAAGTTTGGTGTACTGGCGTTCCGCGAGAAGTATTCCAAAACAGCAGAAAACAAGGAAAAGATCACCCAATTAATGAAAGTGTATGACCGTGCATGCGACTCACTCAATAAGTATGGCTTTAAATCCTATGCTCCCGAACTGTTGAAATACTGTTCTGCCGATACGTCGGTTGTGAATCGTCTGCCAAAGATAACCTATATTCATACGGAGAAACCTGCCGATGAGACACTCGCCAAGGTTCATGAATATCTAAAATAAATCCTTATGCTCGCACATCTGCAACAAATAAGAAAACATATACAGGACCGTGGTATTGGCATTACCATCCACGAACTCCGCAAACTTTGCACCGATCATCATCAGGTGCGTCTTTTGCCAGCCATCGACAGCGTGGCCAACAACTATGCATTAATGCGTCAGTTTTTTGCCAACGGATTCGAAGATCCAGGACGTACATCGCTATATAATGACCTAGAACACAGACTGTACCGCATAATACTCAAACTGACAGTGGAATGTGTTGCTGACAACAACTCCACCTTTCACCAATCGCGCAGTAATACCCAGCGTACAGTCATTGAGTACACCTCCATTGAGAATGCACTCGTTTCTTATGACCAGGAACTGGCCCTCGCGTCGCTTGAAGCTGATTCTGCCTCCCGACAGAAAGAAATCCACAACCGCTTGCTTCGCTATCGCATAGCACTCTTCGACACGATATATACTTCTTTGCCTTGGTCGTCTAACGACGCGGAAACGATGACGGCAGTTCTTTTGTCGCCACTCATTGATGCTATCGACCAGCAAATAATGCTCGCTGCGATGCTGCTTGCACAACGTACTGTGTTCGATGCCAACAAGTTCGTCACACTTTGTTCGGTGGCCTCCACCAGCACTTGTACTGAAGTGCGTGAGCGTGCTGTTGTTGCTATAGCAATGGCTTTGCCTGATGATGTCGAGATGCAGATGTATGGCGATGTCATACGTGAGGCGTTTGGACAGCTGATGTCTGTTGAAGGAATGATGCAGAAGTTCACGGAATTGCAGTTGCAGATGTTTGCATGTCTTGACACTCCGAAGGTGGACAAGACCCTCAACGAGGAGATATTCCCTACATTGATAAAGAACAGTAATAATATAATTAATCCGAAGAAGACCGATGAGGAGAATCTTGATGCCCTGCTTCATCCTGATAAGGAGGAGAAAATCATGGAGGATGTGGAGGCTGCACAGGAGAAAATTCGTGCTTTGCACGAGAATGGTTCTGATGTGTTCTTCGGTGGTTTCTCCAAAACCAAGAATTTCTCGTTCTTTTATACATTGATGAACTGGTTCTGCCCGTTCTATATCGACCATCCACAGTTGATGCTTGCAAATCTTGGCGAGATACCACCAGAGATGATCAGCAAACTTGTGGGGAATCCACAGCTGTGTTCTTCCGACCGTTACAGTTTCATGCTCTCGCTGGCACATGTCATCACGCAGATTCCAAAGGAATTCGTTGATATGATGAAAAAAGGTGAATTGGTGGCAGGCTTCGGTGGTGAGATCGATGAGAATCCTGCATTGATACGCCGACAGTATCTCAACGATCTGTACCGTTTCTTCAATATCTATTCCGACAAGCGCAACTTCTCTTCGCCTTTCGCGTCCGAGTCAACAGCATGCTTCTTCATGAGTCCGTTGATGTATCAGCAATTCAATGGTACGCGATATCCTCTGCAGGTTTGTCGCAATCTTCACCGTAAGAAGCACACGGAGGGCTTGCGCCGTATGTTAGATAAATTTCATGATGGCAAGAATGTTGAATATGTGAAGCTTTTCGCCCTCAACCTCGAAAGCCTCGGTGAATATTCGGCAGCCCTTCGTTTCTATAATAAAGCTCTTCTAATGACACCAGATAATCGCCAGTTGTTGCTGCGATGTGGTAATATGGCATTCAATTTAGGACGTTACGACCAAGCTTTCGACTTCTATTCACAATATATCTCACGAGCTTCTTCAGATGATGATATCGAGGTTGAGGAGTTCCGTATGGCCCTCTGCCAGTTGCAGATAGGACTGACTGACGAGGGTATGCAGACTCTCTATCGTCTGGCTTACAACTCTAGCGACGAGAGTGGCTACTACGAGGCTTTGGCTTGGGGAAATCTGATGCAGAAAAAATATGAGGAGGCGCTGAAATACTACGATAAAGTGGAACAGCCGTCGGTAAGAGCACATCTCAGGAAGTGCATCGCACTGTGGATGCTCGGCAGAATTGGAGAAGCGGCAACGGAACTAAAAGTTTTTGCCGAACTCACCAAAGACAACCGCAATGAGAATGTTCTGGATGCAATGATGCGACAGCTCCGCGAACTACATCTCGATGAACACAAAACCGAGGCGATGATTCTCATCGATCACGCCCTGCTTTCCGAAGAATAAAGAATATGAAATACGCAGAATATATCACGCAGATTGAGATTGATTCTCTCTGGTCGGGTGTTAAGCACATTCGCTGGACTCTCGACCGCAAGATTAATGTGCTCTCTGGTGTCAATGGTGTCGGCAAGAGTACTATTATTAATAAGGTGGTAAAAGGCTTGGCTGTTGGGGGCGAGTTTCCGAGCCACATGCTCAAAGGGGTGCATCTTGATGTGTACCCTAAGGATGCAAAGTGGATTCGCTATGATATAATCCGCTCGTTCGACCGTCCGCTTATCAATCAGGAATTGATAACGAAGATCGACTTGTCGTTGGCTACCGAACTCGACTGGCAACTATTCCAACTGCAGCGCAAATACCTTGACTATCAGGTGAATATCGGCAATCGAATCATTGCTGAACTGCAGTCGGGAAGTGCCGATTCTGCGATGAAAGCGCAGGAAATTGCATCTCCGAAACGTCTGTTCCAGGATATGGTCGACGAGTATTTCTCGATGACAGGAAAGAAGATAGTGCGCACAGAGAACGAGATTCGCTTCACTCAGCTGGGTGAGACTCTTCTGCCTTATCAGCTCTCTTCGGGCGAGAAGCAGCTGCTGGTGATTCTACTCACTGTATTAGTTGAGGACCAGTTGCCGTATGTGCTGTTCATGGACGAACCGGAAGTGAGCCTGCATGTGGAATGGCAGCAGTCGCTCATCGATTCGGTGATGAAACTGAATCCGAATGTACAGATTATCCTCACCACCCATTCGCCTGCTGTTGTGATGAACGGCTGGCTTGATAAAGTAACAGAAGTCACAGAAATAGAAGTATAAATGCCTGGTCTCGGACAATATCTGAATTCGGATTATATTGCGGCTTCAAACGCCTTGAATGGAAAGAAATCCCGCAGGAAAATCGTTGCTTTCGTAGAGAGCTACGATGATGTGTTCTTCTGGCGTAGCATCCTATCGCAACTCGAAACACCTGAGCGCTATTTCCAGGTGATGCTTCCTGCCCGTGGACGAAAGTTGGAGCGTGGCAAGAAGGCTGTGCTGATGTCTGCGTTCAAGGATTCCGTAGGACCGGATATGATTGCTTGTGTCGATGCCGACTACGACTATCTAAAACAGGGCTCCAATGAGATGTCGCGTCAGGTGTGCCAGAATCCATATGTGTTTCATACCTATGCTTATGCCATAGAAAACCTGCAATGCTGGGCACCGGCTCTACGTGAAGTTTGCGTCATGTCTACTCTTGTCGATTCCACCGATATCCTCGATTTTGAGGATTTCCTTGCACGGTTTTCTGAGACTATCTATCCGCTCTTCGTGTGGAATATCCTCTGTTCACGCAATGCCACCTATGGTGATTTCGGCATTGTTGATTTCATCAAGACCATACAGACAGGCATCGTTGTGCGCCGGTTCGTTGACGACACAATAAAACGGGTGGGGGAGAAGGTGCAGCGGAAGCTTCACCAGATTGAAGCCGTTGCTTCCACGAAGGCTAAGGAGGCATATAAAGAACTGCTTGAAGAACTGCCGCGACTGGGAGTTTTGCCGCAAGAGACCTATCTGTATATCCAGGGGCATTCGCTGTTCAGTGATATGATTGTGCCGATGTTGAGAAAGGTGTGCGAGCGTCTTATCGAAGAACGTGAGCAGGAGATTCGTTTCCAGAGCAAGCATCAGACACAGGAAGAGAACGAGATAACCTGTTATGAGCATTCCCTCGAAGGTATTTCGTCAATGCTAAAGAAAAACACGCTGTACCTCCGTTCTTCGCAGGTTCAGCGTATCATCAAGGATATTAATAGTTCATTAAAATAACGAATACGAAAACGAATACATTAACGTAAATCCTGATTTCTCACTTTTTACTTAACAATCCACTCTTGGTACTCGCTCTCGAAGTTCGGCGTGAGAACGCCCTTGCCCATTGCCTCTAGAATCTCTTCGCTTGACCAGAACCGTCCACCGTTGAGTTCCTCAGCACTAGGGTTCACAGCTCCGTCATAAATGGCTTTGTTAACATACACCAATTCCCTTTCCGTTACACTCTCGAACACGTACATCCCAAGGCGTTCCGGCATGTAGGCATCAGCAGGAATGCCCAGTTCCTCTTCCACCTCGCGAGCCAGAGCCTCTTCTGGAGTCTCGCCGTATGATATATGGCCACCGCAAGCCGTGTCCCACTTACCAGGTTGTATATCTTTCCAGTCAGGTCGGCGTTGCAGGTAAATGTCACCTTTGGAATTGAACACATGCAGGTGTACCACCGGGTGCAGCACCTTTCGTCCATCGTGTGCCTCACCACGCAGTATCTTGCCGAGCACCTTACCCTCGGCATCCACAATCGGAAATATTTCTTGCAGATTATCCATAGCGAAATTCAATATCTCAATACTTCAATGTCTCTCGCAAGCGAGCTTTCACTCTTCAATTTTAACTCTTAACTCCCCTTTCCCATGTCAAGAGACGAATCCCTGCGCCGCTCCATCAGCGAAAAAGTCCTCAGTGACGAATGGATAAAACGCGGCAGTGTGAATAAACTCAGTAAAGAACGCGAAATAATGTACCGTTGTCCGGAGTGCGATCATCGAGCCTTTGCCTTAAGCCCCAACTCTGGATGGTTCCACTGCTGGGCTTGCGGTATCTGGGGACAGACCCAGGAAGGTGCTGCCGAATCACGCAAACGGTGGGAAGAGGCGCATAACGCCTGTGCAGGTTCTCCGAAGAATGCAGCGCCAAAATATCAACCGTCAAATGGTAACTGTCCATCTCCTCCAACCGGGGAGGTAAGGGTCGGGGCTTCCATTATCGAAGACTATGTGCAGCTCGATGAAGGCGTCCTAGAAGACATCGAAGATATAAGCCTTGATACCACCGTCACTGGTGCTCAGCTCGCTGTGCGCAACTACCTGCAGTCGCAGCAGATACCTATCGACTGGGCCCGTAAGATGCGCTGGGGTGTGGCGCAATATGTCATCAAACTGAAAGGCGAGGATGTTGGCAAGCAACGTCCATGCCTTGTTTATCGCAACTATGTTGAGGGCATCTGCTGTAATGCGAAGTTCCGTGCCGTGTCAACCAAGGTTGTCGTAAAGAACACCCGTCAGGGACAGATTCAGCGCACCGTCATTGAAAAGGGCTTTGCACAGGAATCATCCTTCACCCCTTGTGCGCCATATAACATCGACTGCATGAGGCGGGAACAGGACGAAAACGAATACGAAAACGAAAACAGGCGTCGGACTCTGATCATCACTGAGGGTGAGAAAGACTGTCTCACGCTGCGTATGCTGGGTTTCATGCATGTCATTGCAGCAGCCAACGGTGCTCAGACCGACCATGCCAAATCCTTCGAGGCATTCCGCGAATGGCTGTCGGATATCGACACTGTCATCATCTGTGGCGATATGGACAAGCCCGGTCGCTCAATGGTGGCAGCTCTTGTGGATTATTTCGATACTACTGTGGTGAAGGTATGCCACTGGGACCAGCGCTATTATGGCAAGGATATCAGCGATGTGCGACTGCGTTGCGGAGATGATGTGGCGCGTGATTTCGTTCTCACGGCACAGCCTGTCACCCGTGAGGATATCGAAGACTTCGCCTCCGACGATGCCCGCGAGGCAGCCTATCAGTCGGCAATCGGCAACTACGACCTGGGCTATAGTGTGGGTATGGGCAGTAAAACCAATGAGGTGTTCCGCCTCAACAGCCAGGGTGGACTCATCATTGTGACAGGTGTGCCGGGTACGGGTAAGACCGACTTCCTGAACTATCTCACGATGTCACTGATACGCGAGCGAAAGAGCCATGTATGCTACTGTTCGTTTGAGACTCCCGACAAATACCGCCATGCCGGCGATCTGGCTCGTCTGTGGGCAGGACCATCCGACCTGTCGGTGATGTTGCGCGAAGAGGTGCTGCCGTTTTCCGACTTCATAGCCCGGCATATCACACATATCCGTATGCGCCGCGACCGTCCTACACCAGCAGCTGTCATCCGTAAGGCAGAGTCAGTGCTCGCCATGCACCCCTCGATGGAATATCTCGTCATCGACCCTTATCTCTACCTCTCGCTGAACTTCGGACATGGCACAAGCCAGACCGATGCCATCAAGGATATGCTCACCGAGATACAGGACTGGGCTCACAGCCATCATGTGTGGGTGTTCCTTGTGGCTCACCCTCGTATGCTGCGCAAGGAAGACGGCGGTGAGGAATTTGAGGAAGTGTCATACTACACCATCTCTGGCTCTGCCAACTGGGCGAATGTGGCAGATTTCATCTTCTCGCTGAAACGCGTCAAGAAGACCAACTGCGACTATACCAGGATGAATGTGCTGAAGGTGCGCGACCAGAAGCTGTGCCATCCCGGCGAGGTGTTCTATAAGCGTCAGGACTGTGGCCGTTACGATGAATGTGCTTCAGAGACCGAAGCCATCGCCGGCACCGTAATCACCCAAGACGTCCTGCCCTGGGGACTGTTCTAAGGTTCCCCGATAATACTTACTATCAGCGCCACCTGTGCGGGATTGAAGCTACGCTGCTTCTGCTCGCATAGGAAGCGTAGCTGAGGGTTGATGCTGAACCAGCCCATCAGCTTTCTGTATGCCGACTGCGGTACAACTGTCGGACAATAGAGCTGTGCCAGTTCTGTACGTCCGTAGGTTCTGATTTTGAATTCCTGATTCATAGTTAAGATGTTTTTACCACTAATACCGACCGCAAAAACTGTGTTTTTTTGCAGTATTCTCTAACCACAAAGTTACACAATTTTTCCCACATTTCAGCCGTTTTTCTCAACTATAATCAACAAAAATCAACACTACTACGCCATTACCATCAATAACCTACAAATCGCCCTCTTCTATGTTGTAACTTTGCACTCGCAAGCTGCTTGGAGCACCGTGAGCCAGCAAAGCTGACACTCACTGCTTGCTTCGTGCGAGCCCTGCTTCGTAGCTTAGCACCGATTGCTTCGGCGTAAGCCTTGCACTCGCTGAGCTTCTTTCTCCGCTTCGCTATGAAAGCGACAGAGTCGTGGTCCTCGCAGCTTTGCACTCGGAAAAGCCCCCCAGCCCCCGAAGGGGGAGTAAAGGGACACTGCTTCCCAGTTTCAATAACTCTTCACTTTTAACTCCATCATGCATTACATCCGCGACAAACCTTCCTCCGAATGGTCTCCCCTCTCTTTTGGAGAGGGGCTGGGGGTGAGGCTTCTCCCCCTTCGGGGGCTGGGGGGCTCCTACGAGCCCCCAAATGAACCCTTCATTTCAGCCAAATAAGCACCTTATTACGGCACAATAAGCACCTTGTTTCGCCCAAATGAAACCCTCATTTTACTGCTTTTACGGCTAAGGCATTAGAGTCATCACAGAACGCATGAAAATCTCTATCCGGATAAGGATCAAAAACCCACAGTAGGCATCACAACATAGCAGTTCATCGCATTCCTGAGATTCCATGCCTAGTTAATCAAATTATTAACTCAAGTGCATATGAAAGCTGTGAAAATAATTGATAACCTGTAAAATCCCGTGTTTCGATAATTATTCAAAGAAAATATATGCCCAGGTCTAACGAC
>JAUNIK010000629.1 GCA_030523505.1 Prevotellaceae bacterium
CATAGATAGCATCACCGCCATCGAAAGAATAGAGGGTTGTTCCTGAAGCACCATCACTACTGAGCTCGTAGTTATAAACCAATCGCTGTGGAGTGCCGTTAGAGTTCATGATAACTCTTCCGTTTGCATCAGTAGCAATTGGGAATGTCTTGCCTTCAGAGAGCCACTGGTTGATATGCTCCTCGTAAGTAGCTGCATCCCATGAATGTTCCTTCTGCTGGTTGGTCAGCCACTGGTAAGAATACTGATATACGCCCTTGTAGCGATAACCGTAAATAGAGCAAAGAGCATTACCCACCTGAACGCGGTCCATACGTGATGAAGAACCACGGTTGGTATAGGTGTATTCATCATTTCCGTTAAGACTTCTGAGAACTCGTTCATCCATTTCGAGAAGTTCATTCTGGTTCTGTGCTATGTTGAAATTAGCTGACATAGAGAACTTCTTATACTTCACGAACTTATTGGCTGACAGAGAAATATCCCAACCCTTGTTGCGCATCTTACCGATATTACCTGTAGCAAGTGATGAGTAACCTGTTATTGAAGGAATAGTGATATTACTCATCTGCAGGTCCTTCGTCGTCTCGGAATAGAGGTTGACATCAACTTCAAACATATCGTTGAGGAAGCCAAGGTTGAAACCAAGGTTGTAACCAATCTTCTTCTGCGGAATCAGTTCATCAAGTTTCAATCCGCTCAGGAGCATTGCAGTTTGGAGGTTAGAAATCTTACCATAAGTTCCATTCGCGCTATAGCTGTTAAAGAATGAGTAATCCTTTGCACTTGAAGAACCTGTTATACCCCAAGATGTACGGATACCGAACATTGAAACAACCTTCTTCAGAGGCTCAAAGAACTTCTCGTCGCTGACATTGTAACGCAATGAAACAGAAGGAGAATAGAACCAAGGTTTCTCTGGACCGAACTTCGAGTTACCATCGGCACGAAGTGAGAAGCCGAGGCTGTAACGTCCTTTATATGAGAAGTGGGTGTTTACGAGCCAGTTATGTGTTGCAGAGCGTGAATTGCTGCTGCTCAAAGAACCAAGCGCACCTGTTACATTAGAAGCCTCAATACCATTCGGCAATTCATACTCAAGTACATACTGCGAATTATACTTTGTCGTCAGCAGTTCATACTGTGCGAACATAGTAAAATAGAAGTCCTCATTCTTAAAATGCGGTGTAAAGGTCAAACGTGTACGGGCACCAATCTTCAACTGGTTAGTCTCCGTATTCGTTGCCTGATTATATGCCTGATCATTCCAAGTTGTTGCCATCAGCATACCAGGAAGGTATGTAGGTGTTGACTGCGCATACACATCGAAATAGACGCGTCCATCGAATGTCAGACGATGCTGGTCGTTACCAGTACCCAGCAACTCATACTTCAGGTTGAAGTCAGGAGTAATCTGGTATATCTTCTGGCGCTTCCATGCAAGATTAGCATAAGCGACAGGATTTCCTATCTTACGAACGTCAGCGAGAGCCTGGGATGTATAGTTGCCGTCAGCAGGAGTCATACCGTTCACAACCGGATTCATAATCATATACTCATCCGTATCGTTGCCATCCTTATCCTGACGATATACAGACATGTTAGGAGCCATGTTCAAGGCCATACCTATGATATTGTCTGCTCCCATGCTTGAGCCTTGGGTGAAGTTCTTCAGGTTGTCAGAATATGTGAACGCAAAGTTCGTAGAGAA
>JAUNIK010000071.1 GCA_030523505.1 Prevotellaceae bacterium
TCACACATGTTTACTCAATAATTCAAACACGGGGATTTACTGGTGACCCATAAAAACGCCCAAATGATGTTATGAAAACAGCACTTTCATCTGGCTAAAACGGTGCTTTTGTAATACACTGAGAATCAGTTCGTTATGACACTAAATCAACGAGAATCGAAGCAAACATTCTTTTTATGACAAATGAACATTCTTTACAACATCTTCGCACACCTTACAAAGGTGTAAAGAATTAATTGTTCGCAATTGTTAAAAATAAAATGAGAAACGAGAAAATTTGGAATCGCTTCGAAAATGTAGTACCTTTGCAGTGTTGATTGATGGTCACGCGAGCACTGCCGAAGTCCAAGGCAGTGGGGGAGACTCGCTGGTGAGACCCGAAAAATGCGCCGATATATAAAAAAAATCGGGCTAATGCTTGCAAATCTCAAAAAAAAGAGTAATTTTGCAGAAAATAATTATCGACAACTAAGATACATAATCACTACATTACCAAAAAATCAACGACAATGAAAAGAACTATTACCTTATGCCTCCTGACTCTCATTGGCTTACTGACTGCCTCTGAGGCTTCAGCACAGAAAGATGTCCACCAGGACTTCGAAACAAGAAAGGAATCGTTCAACGACGATCGTTATTTCACCGTTTTCGATACCAAGTTGACTAACGAACAGCGTCAGTGCCTGGAGTTCCTGTACGCTTACATGCCTATCTCTGACCTGACAGACTATAACGGCGACTTCTGGAAGATGAATGTCGATGAGTCGTTGCAATGTCGCAAGGAAATGAGCTGGGGTAAGACCGTACCTGACCGCGAGTGGTACCACTTCGTGCTTCCAGTACGTATCAACAACGAGAACCTCGACGAGAGCCGCCGTGTGTTCTTCAACGAAATAAAGGAACGTGTGAAGGGCCTGCCTATGAAAGAGGCTGCCCTCGAGGTGAACCACTGGTGCCACGAGAAGGTGAGCTATCAGCCAAGTGACTCGCGTACCTCTGCCCCACTCTCGGCTATGCGTTCTGCCATCGGTCGTTGCGGTGAGGAGAGCACCTTCTGCGTTGCTGCAATGCGCTCAGTGGGTATTCCTGCACGTCAGGTTTATACTCCTCGTTGGGCTCACACTGATGATAACCACGCATGGGTTGAGGTATGGGTTGACGGCGAATGGCACTTCCTCGGTGCTTGCGAGCCAGAGGCTGTGCTCGACCTGGGTTGGTTCAACGCTCCAGCATCACGCGGTATGCTCATGCACACCAAGGTGTTCGGCAAATACGACGGTCCTGAGGAGAAGATGAGCCAGAACAATTGTTTCACCGAGATCAACGTGACAAAGAACTATACTCCTACTGCCGAGACAAAGATCAAAGTTGTCGATACTGACGGTATGTCGGTTCAGAATGCCACTGTTGAATACAAGGTTTACAACTACGCTGAGTTCTACTCTGTTGCTACAAAGAAAACCGACTTCTACGGCTACTCTACCATCTCTGCTGGCTTGGGCGATTTCCTCGTTTGGGTTAGCAAGGACGACAGATTCGGTCTTGGCAAGTGTACCGTTGGTCAGGACACTCTCGTGACCATCACATTGAACAAAACCAACGATTTCATCGGTACTTTTGACATTGACCTCGTGCCTCCTGTTGAGCGCAACACCATTCCTGAACAGACCGAGAAGCAGATCAAGGACAACAAGATTCGCTTTGCCGTTGAGGACTCAATCCGCCAGGCTTACATCAACACGATGATGACTCCTAAGACTGCCCTCGCTTGGGTGAAGAAACAGAACGAACAGCTTCAAGCTGAGGTTGGTGCAGAGAAGTTCGAGACAATGAAACTCGACGAGGAACTGCTGGCAAAGATGCTCGTGGCATCGCGCGGCAACCACAAGACTCTCTGTGATTTCATCGAGAAGAATCGTTCTAACGATAATGTACGCCTGTTGGCTACCCTCTCTGCCAAGGACCTTCGCGATGTTCATCCAGCCGTTCTGGCAGACTTCGGCAATGCATTCGGTTGCGAGGATAGAATGAGCTATGTGAACTGCCCACGAATCAGCAACGAACTCCTCACTCCTTGGAAGTCGTTCCTCGCTGAGCAGAAGGAACTCAAGCTGTTGAATTCTGACCCAGAGAATCTCGCAAAGTGGGTGAGCAGCAACATCATGATCGACAAGAACTGGAATCCACAGCAGCTTTGCATGAGTCCAAAGAGCGTTTACGAGCATCGTGTGACCGATGTTCACTCACGCGACATCTTCTATGTTGCCGCTGCTCGCAGTCAGAATATCCAGGCTCGCATCGACGAGGTTACTGGTAAGGTGCAGTACCGTAAGCCTTGCAAGAACGAGGGCAAGGAGGCTTGCGACAAGGCTGAGAAGAGCGATTGGGTTGATGTTTACTTCGAGGGTGATGCCAAGAGCGACGCAGCAATCGGTCACGGCACTCTCCGCGCTTCATACAACATGGGTGCAAACATCGAGGATCCAAAGTATTACAGCCACTTCTCAATCTCGAAGTTGGTTGACTGCCGTCCACAGCTCCTGAACTACCCAGAGAACGGTGTGACATGGAGTTCGCTCCTGAAGAACGGTACTACCGTTGATGAGGGTCAGTATCTGCTCGTGAGCGGTACTCGTATGGCTGATGGTAGTGTTCTATGTCACATGGAGTTCGTGCCAATCTTCAACAGTGCCATCACCGACTCGAAGATCGTGATGCGCGAGAGCGAAGAGGGTGTGAAGGTTATCGGCAACTTCAACTCAGAGAATATCTACTGCGATGACAACGAGGGTAAGAAGAGCATTCTCTCTACCACAGGTCGCGGTTATTATATAATAGGTGTGATTGCTCCTGTTGAAGAGCCTACAAACCACGCTCTGCGCGACATCGCCCTCTTGAAGGACGAGCTGGAGCAGTGGGGCCAGAAGATTATCCTGTTGTTCAAGGACGACGAGGAGAAGGCTCGTTTCACAAACAAGAGCGAGTTCCAGAACCTGCCAAACACCATCGTTTGGGGTACCGACGTGAACAACAAGATTTGGAACGAGATGAAGGAACAGATGAAGTTGCCTCATGAGAACCGTCCTGTATTCCTCATTGCCGACACCTTCAATCGCGTGGTATTCATGTCGCAGGGCTACACCATCGGCCTGGGTGAGCAGTTGATGTCGATAATAAAGAAACTGAAGTAACCTCCCCTAACACCCCTTTCCCCTCGCCCTACGGGCTCATCCCTTTCCCCGCTCGGGGCAAGGGAGTAGATACTCCCCACGCGGAGGGAGGCAAGTACAAAGGATATCAGTACTAAGAGTACAAGTACATAGAATACAAAGAAGAGGATCAGCAGTGCGCTGGTCCTCTTCTTATATTTGTGATGTTATTCCGTAAAAGGTTACTTTCGGCTCCACAACCTTGTCATATCCTCCAAGGTCTTGCCCTTTGTCTCTGGAACCATCTTCCAAACGAAGAATGCTGCAAGGATGCAGAATACTCCGTAGAGAGCATATACAAAGACATGTCCGAAGCCGTCACCTTGCGAGAGTTCCATATTATACATAGGAAAGAAGGTTGAACTTACGATGAAGTTTGCAATCCACTGGAATGCCACAGCAATAGCCACTGCTGCACCACGGATGGTATTTGGGAATATCTCTGAGATAAGTACCCAGCAGATAGGTCCCCATGAGAACATGAAGCATGCAGAATAAATCATGATGCAAACGGCTGCAGTCATTGGTGGGAGACTTACAAGGTTGACGAATGCAAAACCGAGGGCTCCAACCGCCATACCGATTGAACCCCAGATGAGAAGGGGCTTACGACCAAGTTTCTCTACAGTGAAGATAGCCACAAGAGTGAAGAGAATATTAACAACACCCATCATCACAGTAACCATCATTGGGTTCTCAAGACCGCATGAAGCGAAGATTCGTGGCGCGAAATAGAGCACTGCATTGATACCTACAAACTGTTGGAAGACTGAAAGCATTATACCTACAAAGATAACAACCCAGCCATAAGCCATCAGTTTCTCGGTCTTCACTACTGCAGTATTCTTGATATCTTCGAGAATCTCCTTTGCCTTCTCTACACCATTGATGCGAGAGAGCACGCTGAGAGCCTTCTCGTCCTGACCATTCATAGCAAGATAGCGAGGAGTCTCTGGTACGAAACATACCAACAAAGCAAAGAGCCCAGCAGGAACAGCCTCACTTACGAACATATATCTCCAACCCACTTCTGTGCACCATGCTGATGCTTCTGGGTTCATAATCTGGTAGATATTCTCGCCCATCTGCTCTACCACAGGAGCGATATGGTCGCCCAAGATAACGAGATTGACGAAGTATACAACCAACTGACCGAAGATAATAGCGAACTGGTTCCAGCTTACGAGTGTTCCACGCATGTTGGAAGGTGCAATTTCAGCTATGTACATTGGGCATACAGCTGAGGCAAGACCTACTCCGATACCTCCAAGTACTCGATAGAGATTGAAAACAATGAGGAGCGAATAGGTTGGAACGCCATGCTCAAAGAAAAGGAACTCAGGGCAGTAACTGCCGAGAGCGGAGAGGAAGAATAGGACACCTGCCAGAATGAGCGATTTCTTTCGACCGAAGTTGGAAGCGAGATAACCCGAGATGGCAGAACCGATGATACAACCAATGAGAGCGCTTGATGAGGTTATGCCGTGCAAACCATCAGTATAGACAAAGTCGCCCGCACCCACAAAGAATGCCTGCAAACCCTTCTCAGCACCAGATATAACAGCAGTGTCGTAACCGAAGAGCAGACCGCCGATGACAGCCACGAGCACAATGCTGTAGAGATAGAGTTTATTTTCTTTCATAGTTAAAATAAAGCCCCCGCCCCCGAGGGGGAGGGAACTTCCTTATACACTTTTCACTTAATATTAGCAGTACATTGAAACGATGGTCTCGTAGAGCTCCTGCTTACCAGAAACCTGCTTTGGCTCACCAACAGTCTTACCATACTCGTAAACCTGCTCGAGAGTAAGCTTGCCATCCTCGAAGTCCTTACCCATACCGCTGTCGAACGAAGCGTAGCGGTTCTTCTTCATCTCGCAATATGGCGACTCCTCAAGGAGAGCTGCAGCACTCTCAAGAGCGCGAGCCATTGCGTCCATACCACTGATGTGAGCGATGATGATATCCTCAAGGTCGGTAGAGTTACGACGAGTCTTTGCATCGAAGTTTGTACCACCTGTGCCAAGACCACCACCACGGATAATCTCCATCCAAGCCTGTGTGAGCTCGTAGTTGTCGATTGGGAACTGGTCGGTATCCCAGCCGTTCTGAGCGTCACCACGGTTAGCGTCGATAGAACCGAGCATACCGTTGTCAACAGCTACTGCAAGCTCGTGCTCGAAGGTGTGACCAGCGAGAGTTGCGTGGTTAACCTCGATATTTACCTTGAAGTCCTCAGCAAGGCCGTGAGTCTTGAGGAAACCTACAACAGTCTCTGTGTCAACATCATACTGGTGCTTTGTTGGTTCCATTGGCTTTGGCTCAATGAGGAATGTACCCTTGAAGCCCTTAGCACGAGCATAGTCGCGTGCCATGCCGAGCATTGTAGCCATGTGCTCCTTCTCGCGCTTCTGGTCAGTGTTGAGGAGTGACATATAACCCTCACGACCGCCCCAGAATACATAGTTCTCTGCGCCGAGCTTGATACCTGCGTCGATAGCGTTCTTGATCTGAACGATAGCACGAGCAACAACATCAAACTCTGGATTTGTTGAAGCACCGTTCATATAACGTGCGTGACCGAATACATTTGCTGTTGACCAAAGGAGCTTGATACCTGTCTCGTCCATCCTCTCCTTCAGGTAGTCTGTGATTGCAGCGAGGTTTGCCTCATACTCCTCAACAGACTCGCCCTCAGAAATGAGGTCAACATCATGGAAACAGAAATATGGGATGCCGAGCTTCTGCATGATCTCGAAACCAGCGTCGGCCTTGTGCTTTGCTATCTCAAGAGCATCTGCACCCTCGTTCCAAGGGAACTTCTTTGTGCCAGGACCGAACTGGTCAGAACCCTCTGCACAGAGAGTGTGCCACCAAGCCATAGCGAAACGGAGCCAGTCCTTCATTGGCTTACCCATGATTACCTTTTCTGCATCATAATAACGGAAAGCAAATGGATTCTTTGAATCCTTGCCCTCAAACTGGATCTTTTTGATTTCTGGGAAATACTCTTTCATAAAAGTGTTTTGTTAATATTTTGATTGTTAAAAATTTCAGCAACCTTCGCAAGTCTCAAACCTGCTCAGTTTTCACTTATAACAGCGCCTTCCAGCGGGCGTAGGCTTCCTTGTAAGCCTCGGCGTCGCGAGCGTTTGGTTCGATGATATCCAACTGGCGCAATGTTGCGAATGCCTCATCGGTAGAAGCATAGATGCCAGCACCGACACCGGCTCCCTTGGCAGCACCTACAGCACCGTCGGTTTCATACAACTGGATTGTAGCACCGGTGGTTCCTGCGAGGGTGTCGCGGAACAATGGTGAGAGGAACATATTGGCACGGCCTGCCTTGATAGTGTCAAGACTCATGCCCATCTGCTGCATGATTTCCATGCCATAGACAAACGAGAACACGATACCCTCCTGTGCTGCTCTTACTACATGAGAGCGGTTGTGGATATTGAAGTTCAGTCCGTGGATAGAAGCACCGACTTCCTTATTCTGGAGGATACGCTCAGCACCGTTGCCGAATGGCAGTATCGACAAACCAGCAGCACCGATAGGAGCCTCAGCTGCGATGTCGTTCATCTCGGCATAACCGATTCCATCGGACATCACATTACGGCGAATCCATGAATTAAGGATACCTGTTCCGTTGATACAGCACAGCACACCAAGGCGTGGGTTATCTGCACTGTGGTTGACATGAGCAAAGGTGTTTACTCTTGACAGTGGGTCGTAGTTCACATCACCGATAACGCCATACACCACACCCGATGTTCCTGCTGTTGAAGCAATCTCACCTGGTTTCAGCACATTGAGCGAGAGTGCGTTGTTAGGCTGATCACCACCACGGTAGCTCACTGGAGTGCCTTCTGCCAAACCGAGTTCTGCGGCAGCTTCGGCATTGACACGGCCCTGAACGCTGAATGTAGGAACGATGGTAGGGATGACACTCTCTGCAAAACCATAATATGCGAGGAGTTCCTTCGAGACACAGTTGCCTGCGAAATCCCAGAACATCCCCTCGGAAAGACCAGACACAGTGGTGGTGACATCTCCGGTGAGTTTCATTGCGATATAGTCGCCTGGCAACATCAGTTTATCAACCTTTTCAAACACTTCTGGTTCGTTCTCCTTCACCCATGCTAATTTTGCAGCGGTGAAATTACCTGGGGAGTTCAGCAGATGCGACAGACAATAGTCTGAGCCAAGGGCTTCGAAAGCCTTCTGACCATAAGGCACAGCGCGGGAATCGCACCAAATGATAGCTGGGCGGAGCACTTCCTTGTTCTTGTCAACGAGCACAAGGCCATGCATCTGGTAAGAGATACCAATAGCCTTCACATCGTCGGCCTTGGCACCCGAAGCCTTCATACAGTTTGCCAGGGCTTCCTTCATGTTATCATACCACATCTGTGGCTCCTGCTCAGCCCAACCAGCCTTTACTGCCTTGATAGGCATTTCCTGCTTTGGCATGAAATCCTGAGCAACAATCTGTCCACTAACGGCATCGACAAGCGAAGCTTTTACCGAACTCGAACCGATATCTAATCCTAATAGGTACTGCATATTTTATCGTTTTAATTTGGGATTTACATATTCTCTACAAAAATACCACAAATTTTCTTCACCTCCAAACTTTTATTCCAAAAGGTTAATAAATGAGCAAAAAAAGCATAGATTAGGATATTATTGACACAATTTATCAGCTTGATTGTATCATAATCTTTGTAGTATCATCTTTTTTTTGTAACTTCGCCACATGATACAAAAATTTCAATTCTTCTGTACTCCTTTCGGCGAGGACCGCACTATCCATCTGTATCTGCCGAACAACTATTATGACTCGGACGAGCGACACCCTGTGGTGTATATGTTCGACGGACAGAACCTGTTCTACGATAAGGATGCTACATACGGCACTTGCTGGGGTATTCGCGAATATCTCGACCATTACTGGAAACCGATAATCATCGTGGGTATCGAATGTTCGCATCACGGTAATGACCGTCTGTGGGAATATTGTCCTTACAACATCAACTCTCGCACCTACGGACGTATTCAAGGTACGGGTGAGAAGACCATGGAATGGCTCGTCAATGAACTGAAACCGTTCATCGACAGCAATTACCGCACTTGGTGGCATCGCGAGGCGACAGCTATCGGCGGTTCGAGCATGGGTGGTATGATGTCGCTCTATGCTGTTCTGCGTTACAACCATATCTTCTCAAAGGCGGCAGTCATCTCACCTGCTTATTTCTACAAGATAAAGGAGTTCAGCGATGAGGTTGCCAACAACGATATTCATCCTGACACTCGCGTGTTCTTTGCATGGGGAAGTCGTGAAGACCGTCGCGGATATATGCGGCGATACAGCAATGCCCTGTCCGAGCAGTTAGTGGCTCTTGGAGTAAACACCCATCTCTACCGACAGCCTACCGGCCGTCATTGCGAAGAAGATTGGGCAAAGCAGGTGAAGGATTGGATGCCGTTCCTATGGGAATAGCACGGACCCTCTCCCCTCGCGCTTCGCGCTCTTCCCTCTCCCGTTCCGCTTCGCTAGGGCGAGGGCGTTGAAATGTCTTGTCATCGTCATCGTTATCGTCATCGTTCATTATGATATTAGAAATCTGTACTGGTTCGTTAGAGAGTGTTCTCGCAGCAAAAGCTGGCGGAGCACATAGAGTAGAGCTATGCTCTGCACTTTCTGAGGGTGGCGTCACACCTTCTATTGGTCTTATCCGTCAGGCACGCAAGGTTGAGGGACTGAAACTGCATGTCCTCATCCGTCCGCGTGGTGGTGATTTCCTCTATACTCCTGAGGAGGTGGAAATCATGGAAAGCGACATCATCGCTGCTCGTGAGTGTGGTGCCGACGGTGTTGTCATCGGTGCATTGACCCGCGAGGGAGACATCGACATCGTCACTTGTCAGCGACTCATCAGGGCGGCTGGCGATATGAGCATCACCTTCCACAGAGCCTTTGATATGGTGCGTGATGCAGAGAAAGCATTAGAGGATGTTATAGCACTGGGCTGCCACCGTATTCTCACTTCGGGTTTGATGCCTACTGCAGAACAAGGAATGGACAATCTGCGCCGATTGGTAGAGCAGGCTGCAGGACGTATCATCATAATGCCGGGATCGGGTGTCAATCCACAGAATGCTTCAAAAATCCTCGGTTTCATCGGAGGAAATGAGATTCACGCCTCGGCTCGTTCAGCCCGTCAGAGTCTTATGGAATACCGCAATCCGGATGTCACTATGGGTGCAAAAGACGCCGATGAGTATTCCCGTCTGGAGACCGACCCCGAAATCGTCAAGGCCATCCTCCAGACATTATAAATGGCAATAAATGCCACTCAACGATAGCGGAGTACTTAAAAAAATCTAATAAATGGCGGTGTTTGGGTGGTTTGAAGTAAAAAATTAGTACCTTTGTAACGATTGTGCGCCTATGCGCATATAGAATGATATTTTTTAAGATGTTTTATTTTGAAAGGCGAGGTTAGGAATATGATTTTTACCGCCTTTCGTTTAGATGCAAAAAGATGAATGTAATTACAAAGACAGTTTCATTGCCTGACGGACGTCAGATTACAATCGAAACAGGAAAATTGGCAAAGCAGGCCGACGGTTCTTGTACCCTCCGCATGGGTAACACCGTTCTCTTGGCTACTGTTTGTGCCGCAAAAGATGCAGTTCCCGGAACAGATTTTATGCCTTTGCAGG
>JAUNIK010000630.1 GCA_030523505.1 Prevotellaceae bacterium
GTTTAGGCCGATCTCACTCTGGCATGAGTGTGGATCGGTAAGGCTCTCCACGGTGGTGTTATCCCAGCTTGTGGTACATTCTTCGTATTCTCCGACTATATGAAACCTGCAATCCGTATGGCAGCGTTGATGGAGCTCCCAGTGAAGTTCATCTGGACTCACGACGCATTCCGTGTAGGTGAGGACGGTCCTACCCACGAGCCTGTAGAGCAGGAGGCACAGATTCGCCTTATGGAGAAGCTTCGCAACCATTCCGGTCGCCCTTCTACACTCGTTCTCCGTCCAGCAGATGTGCACGAGACAGTAGTTGCTTGGAAGTTGGCAATGGAGAATATGAACACTCCTACAGCTCTTATCCTTTCACGCCAGAACATCAATAATCTGCCAGAGGGTTGCAACTATGAAGGCGCAACAAAGGGTGGCTATGTTGTTGCTGGTTCTGACGAGAATCCTGATGTAATCCTCGTTGCTTCTGGTTCAGAGGTTTCTACACTTGCAGCTGGAGCTGAGATTCTCCGTGCAGAAGGTGTTAAGGTTCGCGTAGTGAGCGTTCCTTCTGAGGGTCTCTTCCGTGAGCAGACAAAGGAATATCAGCAGTCAGTACTCCCTACAGGCGTAAAGAAGTTCGGTATGACAGCCGGTCTTCCTGTAAACCTTCTCGGTCTTGTACCTGAAGCAGAAGGTACTATCTGGGGCCTCAACTCATTCGGTTTCTCTGCTCCTTACAAGGTACTCGATGAGAAACTCGGTTTCACTGCCGACAATGTAGTAAAGCAGGTAAAAAATCTTCTTGCAGAATAAAACACAACAATATGGAAATCAAGACAATAGGACTTGCCAGCGATCATGCAGGCTTTGAATTGAAACAGTTTGTAAAGCAGTATCTCGATGAGAAAGGAATTGCTTACAAAGACTATGGCACATATTCTGAAGACTCATGCGACTATCCAGACTTCGGTCATGCCCTTGCTGAGGGTATGGAGAACAGAGAGGTGTTCCCTGGTATTGCTATCTGTGGTAGTGGCGAGGGAATCTCTATGACTCTCAACAAGCACCAGAGCATCCGTGCCGGTCTTTGCTGGGCTCCCGAACTGGCTCACATGACTCGCCTTCACAACGATGCTAATGTCCTTGTTATGCCAGGTCGTTTCATATCAACAGAGACTGCACGCGGTATCATGGACGAATTCCTCAATACCGAGTTTGAGGGAGGTCGCCATATCCGTCGCGTAGAAAAGATTGCAGTAAACAAATAAAGCAACGCTTGGTTTGAGAAGGCTGTACTCCATAATACTCTTTTTAGTGCTGGCAAATGTCAGCACTACTGTTTTTGCCCAACACGCAAAGGACAAGCGTGAATCGGGCGAAAGCGTCATAATGTCATCTGATTCTTTGATTGTCAACCAGTTACGGCAGAAGGGGATTACATTCTCGCATAATAACAGCGTGACGCTCCTCACCAGTGGACAAGCCAAGTTTGATGATATGTTCAAGGCTATCCGTGCAGCCCGCCAGAGCGTTCACATGGAGTATTTCAACTTCCGTAACGACTCCATTGCCAATCTTCTATTCGATGTTCTTGGCGAGAAAGCCAAGCAGGGAGTGGAGGTTCGTCTTCTCTACGATGCCTTCGGCAACAGTTCAAACAATCAGCCGTTGAAGAAGGAACATCTGGAAAAAATCCGTGCTACCGGTATTGAAATATATG
>JAUNIK010000631.1 GCA_030523505.1 Prevotellaceae bacterium
GTCACGAAAACTGTGATTCCAAATAATTGTGCCAAGTAGTATATCATTGAGTAAATAAATAATATTATGCGTAGAATAAGTACAATTGCATTGCTGCTGATGGCGATGTTTGCCATTTCGGCAAGTGCACAGAATCCGTTCCTGCCTCTGTGGGAGTATATCCCCGACGGCGAACCGTATGTGTTTGAAGATCCAGACAAACCGGGACATTTCCGTGTGTATGTCTATGGTTCGCACGACTCGGAGATTACCCAGTACTGCGGCTTTGAGCAGGTGGTATGGTCGGCTCCGGTAGAGAACCTGCGCGATTGGCGATATGACGGTGTGACACTGAAGGTAACCCACGGTGCTGACGGTCGTCAGTTGCACGAGAACGGCCGTGGCGATATGCTCTATGCTCCAGATATGGCTGTGCGCAATGAGACTGATGGCACTAAGACCTATTTCCTGTATCCTAACGATCAGGAGGGAGGCCGACAGGGACTGGTGGCAAAGTCGAAGCGCCCTGACGGTCCGTTTGAGGTTATCAACTGGAATCCAGAAAAACCTAACGAGACCATCGGTGACTTGCGTTTCGACCCGGCCGTCTTCATCGACGACGATGGCAAGGTGTATGGCTATTGGGGATTTGAACAGTCGTTTGCAGCGGAACTCGACCCAGTGACAATGGCAACAATAAAGCCGGGAACCCTTGTGGAGAACCACGTGCCAAGCAACAAACAAGATGAACTGTACCGATTCTTCGAGGCATCGTCGATGCGCAAGATTGAGGATAAGTATGTGTTCATTTACAGTCGCTGGACACGCGAGGGTGAGTTTGGTTTGCCATCATCCAACTACACTCTGGCTTACGCATATGGTGACAGTCCGTTAGGTCCGTTCACCTATGGCGGTACAATCATCGACGGTAGAGCACGCGCCACTGACCCTGTCACCGGAAAGACAATCCCGACAGCCCATCCGGGCGGTAACACCCATGGCAGCATCTTCGAAGCCAACGGTCAGTGGTGGGTGGTATATCATCGTCAGACCGGTTATGACGAATTCTCGCGCCAGGCGATGGCAGCACCTATCACAGTGAAGGTAGAGAAGGGTAGAGGTGGTAAGGTCACTATCAGTGAGGGCGAGTACACATCTGAGGGCTTCGCTATCGAAGGCTTGAACCCATTGGAAAGAACCACTGCCGGAATCGCCTGCTATTACACCGGTCCTTCGCCTATTACAAGTGCCTATCCGAAGTTCTTCTTCTCGGGATCGCATATATTCCCTACACGCATCGACCAGTCGTCAATGCAATGGCCTTACAGCTATAAGATGCCGATTTCGCCTGTTGTGAACAACACAGCTGGTTCGGTGGTGGGCTATAAGTATTTTGATTTCAAGAAGTTGGGTGCAGAAGGTCTGTTGACTCTCAACATCCTTCCTCAAGGCGTTGACGGAACAATCAAGGTGATGATTGGCAATCCTGACGAGCGCTTCGGTGGTAAGCAGATTGGTGAGATACAGCTTCGTGGCGACATGCCGCAGAAAGCAACCAGTGTAAGTTGTGCTGTCTCGGGCATTCCTGCAAAGAAAGGCAAACAGGCGCTGTTCTTCGTGTTCACATCTGACACGAAAGAAAAATCGCTCTGCGAGTTCTATGATTTCATCTTCTCGAAGAAGTAACTAAAACGAAAATCACTGCTGCCTAGTAAAAATAACAA
>JAUNIK010000632.1 GCA_030523505.1 Prevotellaceae bacterium
CCTGAGGATTAATGCAAGCATTATCCATCAGTCACTCAACCCATATTCAGTTCTTTGAACTAAACTCACCACGGCGATAAACCTGAAATAAACAGCCATCCGGAAACGCTCCTCCGCTTTAATATTCTCCATGCGTAGCGGTTTATTTCTGGTTTATCGCCTTGGTGATGTGCAAGGGCTTGTAGAGACCTGATGATGATTTTGTGAAATTACATAGGGATGCTTGCATACCAGTGGAATTTTACAAGATTAGCATCAAACCCAACACGGGTGCACATCTCCAAGGTGTTTTTATTGTTTTTTTCAATCTTCAACCGTACAGGTCGATATTTTTCTTGTTTTATATCCGGATTTTTCGTATATTTGCCAATGAAAAATCGAGGTGCAAAGCACTGATCGGTATCTTTTATTGACACAAAAGATAAGAGAGTATCATATAATAAACAACCTGTAGCAACCGCGCAACGCAACAAAATTATGACAAATACACTATTAATAGTAGCCATGCGCCATCATAGTTTCAAGGATGAACTGACGAGTCTCTATGAGAGAATCGTCGGTTGCAAGGTTGTGTTGCGTAAGGAAGACGACAATCCTAACGACCGGGGCATAGCCGTGGCTGGGTATTTTGAGAACCGAATGCTGGGATATGTCAATGGCAATGAAATGAAGACCGTGGTGCGTAACATCATCGACTATGTAGGGCGTCCCTTCGTGAAATGCACGGTATGCCGTGTACTGAGGGCGAAGACCGAGAACGAGAGCGATATGCTCGTGGCAAGCCTCGACTATGACGAGGCGGTGATAAGCCATGCTTCCATTGGTTCTCCGCTGGAACCTCCTGCCAACTGGAGCGAATATGAATGGATAGGGCAAGTGCTGCCACAGACAAAGAGTGCCAACCAGTTGCAGGCAGCCTGCGACAACCTGTATTACTCGCTACTCGACGAGGAGCCATGGACCGCGGAACAGCAGTCGTGCATAGACACCATCAGGCAACTGTCGTGGGCCGACCTGAGCCGAGAGATGCAGGAGCGCTACGAAGCCATACTGAGTCTGCTCACTGCCAGCGAAGACAGCCGACTTACCGATGCCTCTGACAGTCTGCACCAGATAATAGCACATGTGGGCAGTCCGGAGGTGATCGGGCGAGTGTATAAGGACATCTGCGAGAGGTGCATGACAGACAAGGTGAAAGCCACCATCGAGAACGAAGGCTATACCATCGACTACCTGCGACAGTACATCCCCGAAAAGATATGCCAACTGCTGTTTGCTGAACCGCAGCAGTTCGTGTCGCGTGTGTGGTACCTGAAAATACCACGCAAGGTGCTTCAAGGCATAATGAGTGCCACGGTGTTCCTTGTGAGAAACATTCACGACATACGCCAGCAGGAAGCCGACAACCGTCTGCCTATACGCGAGCGAACAATGAAGGTGGGACAGATCATGGACTGGAGCAAGAACCTCAGCCCTGAGCACGCCCATGAGTTCTGCCGGTTCATCCTCCTCAACAGTCCTTGGCTCAACGAGAGCGATCTGCAAGACCTGAACGACAGTTTCCACATCGACATCTCTAAGGGCGACATAATATTCAATGACTGCGAGGTGAAAGGCAACAACATCATGGAGCATATCACAACGGCTAAAGCCCCTCTCCCACCTCCTTTAATAGGAGATGGGAGAAGTGAAGATATAAG
>JAUNIK010000633.1:0-1126 GCA_030523505.1 Prevotellaceae bacterium
TGATAAATGGATTGAAAATCAAATTAGACAGAATCCTCAAATTACAACAGAGGAACTGGCTAAAATGAGTAAAAAAGGTCTGAGAACTGTCAAGCGCCATATAGCTAAAATGCCTCACATTCGTTATGTAGGTAGTGGTTATAGTGGTCATTGGGAGGTACTTGACAAAGAATAGAACCTTCGTTGCGGTGTGGACAGAGATTCTAACGACATAGGCCTGTTGTCATCAACGATCGACCAAATCAAAGAGCAGTTCCGTCTGAAGCTGCTCTTTGATTTGCTTATTGACCATAATGCCGTGCTATTAGCATGGCTATGCCCCCTGCCATTACAGAGACTCCGATGGTAAAGAAGAACCAGAAAAACCATTGAGCATAGTGACCGAGGTAACAGCCATCAAACTCCTTATATCGGTCACGTACTTTCCTGCGTTCTTGAACAAGCATGGTATTGACCTCACGGATATGTTCTTGCATCTTGACAAGCATCCATTTGTGTTCCTGGTCGAACGTGTCTTGAATATTCTGCCAATCAGCATCAGACACATTCACTGACACCCTCAACTTTGTGGGCGCATCTTCCATGACTTGCTCAATATGCTCGTGGATGATGTCAACCCTGCCACTGATGGTATTAACGGCATTGCCCAATTTCTCCTCGGCTCGCTGATACTGCTGGATTACCGACTCACATTGAAGCGTAGCATTCACACAAGTATTGGTAGCTTTATTGATGTTGTCACTTAGTTCCTTCAGTTCAGGCACACGACTGATGATGTCTTGTTCGGCATCCTTCTCCTGAATTTCCTCCTGAACCTCGTTGAACATTACATCGAAGTCAAGCTTGTTCTCATTGTTTTTACTTTTTCTTATCATAGATATATGTGATTGTTTTAACGGTGGAAACCGCGTTTAACTGACTTTGGCTTGCACATGGAATGAGCCATCTGAAGGCATCGGCGAGCATACTGACGCTCATCCTCATCATCCTTTTTGCCCCAACCTGATTCAAGTGCCGAGCCGCCACCACCTCCGCAAGATTCGGACATGGATATTGCGGCATCAATGTAGTCAACGAAGAGAAGCATGGCGGTATGAGCAACGTTTTCGACAATGGCGATATCATT
>JAUNIK010000633.1:1136-1693 GCA_030523505.1 Prevotellaceae bacterium
GGCCTCATGGAGGAAAATATCCTTGACCGAATTGGGAATCTCAACAGCCTTGCTGCCAATAGGTGTATCGATGTTGAATATAGTGAAGGATGGCACAGGCTTCGCCTGGACTCTTGGCTGCACCTTGGGCTGAGTAGATATCATTGTTTGAGCAGTCGGACGAACAGAACGGCTGCTTGGGGTAACAGTCGGTGTAGATGGTTTCACCTTAACCTGAGCAGGCTTCGGATGAAACTTCTTCCATGTGGCTTCAAGCTGTGATACCATGAACTTTCGACCGATTTCAGAAGCCTTGAATACTGAGGCATTCTTGCTAATGGTGTAGCCAACAAGTTGCTTACTCTTGTCATAACGAGGTGTCACATCATAGCCCTTCATACGAAGCATCTTGAAGTAGAAGTCAACGTCAAAATTCTCCATTTTATGAAGGGTGTATTCGCAAAAGTCAGCAATCTCTTCCTTCCGCATATCACGAATCTCCAGAGGCTGCTGCCAGCCATGCCTCATGTTGATGATTTCCGCAGCCATCATTGCCCTCTTGTGAATATCGTGAACAT
>JAUNIK010000634.1 GCA_030523505.1 Prevotellaceae bacterium
TAACAACATCTGCACTCTGCCTACTGATGCGAAGTTCTTCGCTCTGCGCAATGCAGGAAAGAAACCTGGTGGCAACGCAAGTCGCACAGTGGTATTCGTGGATGACATCACCTACACCCCACTCTATGGCACCAAGTCAGAACTTGAACTGAATGGCTATAAGGTTTATCGCGACGGTGTGCTCCTTGGCTCTACTGCAGATGCTACCTTCGTTGACATGGCAGCTCCTGCCGGCAACCATGTTTATCAGGTTACTGCTAACTGGGTTAAGGGCGAGTCGGTGCTTTCTAACGAGTACAATTCTGAGCTTGTGAATGGTATTGTAAGCGTTTACGATAATGTAAACGAAGGCAACGACGTTTACAATGTTGCTGGTCAGAGGGTAAACGGCGGCTATCGCGGTATCGTTATCAGAAAAGGCAAGAAAACGGTATCTAAGTGAAAAGTTCTTGGCTGAGCCAAGCGGCGAAGCCGAGCGAAAAGTGAAAAGTTAAAAGTGAAAAATTATAATTACCAATTTCCACTTTTGGTTTTCGTCTTCGTGTTCGTTTTCGTTAGCACTCATGCCATCCCGGCTTGGTACGGCGTGATGCAACATACTCAGGAAGACGGAACAACAATTAACTATCGTATTATGGGTGATGAGCATGGACACATGCTCGTCACCCTCGACGGTTATGCTCTTGTCATGGACGGGCAGTCGCTGTGCTATGCCGAAGCCTCTCCCCTGCCCTCTCCAGAAGGAAAGGGAGACCATCCAGAGAAGGGGGAGGTTGAAGGATGTGGTGTCAGGGTTGTTAGCACGGGGGTGATGGCTCACAATGCTGAGATGCGCTCTGAGACGGAGATTAAGACTCTCGCCACTCTCGGCAAAGCAGGCCCTCTCTGCCCGCAGCATCTACAGTCCCTCGGTCCCCGGAAGGGTATGAAGCATACTCTCAACATCGATGATTTCCCAACGACTGGTGAGGTGCATGGACTTATCCTGCTTGTGAACTTCGCCAACATGAAGATGCAGGAGAAGCACACCGTGGAGGTGTTCGATCGCAAGATGAACGAAGAAGGGTGTACGCTCTACAATGCTACTGGTTCGGCTCGCGACTATTTCATTGATCAGTCGTGGGGACAGTTCCAGCCTACATTCGATGTGTGTGGCATTATCGAGTTGGACAATAACTTCAGCTACTACGGCCATAACAACGGCTTTGGACTGGATGATACGGCGCAGCTGATGATTAAGGAAGCTTGTGAGAAGGCTCACGACCAGATGGGAGTGGACTTTTCGAAATATGACTACGACAACGATGGTTATGTGGACTTCGTATATGTGATCTTCGCCGGCTATGCTGAGAGCTATGGAGCTCCGGCTGAGACTATCTGGCCTCATGCTTCAAACCTTGAGGCTTACGGCATCAACCTGGAACTAGACGGGAAGAAGGTTGATAAGTATGCTTGCTCAAGCGAGTTGAAATACAACTCGGGCGAGACGATTGAGGGTATCGGCACTTTCTGCCATGAGTTCTCACATGTGCTGGGATTGCCTGATGCTTACAATGTGCATAATGCTGGCGACCCACAACTGGGACGCTGGGATGTGATGGATCAGGGCAACTACAACAACGAGTCGAATACTCCGGCTTCATATTCTGCATACGAGCGTAAGCAGGTGGGATGGATGGATTTCACTCCTC
>JAUNIK010000072.1 GCA_030523505.1 Prevotellaceae bacterium
ACTCAGAGTTGAGAGCAACTGGCTTCATAGAAGCAACCTGGAGAGCAACAGCGTGGCCCTGCTCAGCAGCTGGCTTGTTTGTCTGAACCATTGTGCAGAGGATGTTCTTGTTCATGTGGTTGTAAACCTCAACATTCTCACCAACGATGAAGTTGTAGCCATCGAGCTCCATCTTCTCGCCAGTAACACCTGAACGCTGTGCAACTGCTGTCTCAACAGTCTCTTCGCCGAGTGGGAGAGCCTTTACCTCTTCGAGAGTCTGAGCCTTAGCAGCGATAGCTGCGTCGAGGATGCTCTGTGTAAGAGCGATATAATCCTTACCGTTAGCAACGAAGTCTGTCTCACACTTGAGGGCGATCATTGCTGAGAAACCGTCAACGCTCTTTACGAGAACGCAACCGTTAGATGTCTCACGGTCAGAACGCTTTGCAGCGATTGCGAGACCACGCTCACGGAGGAGCTCCTTAGCCTTTTCCATATCACCGTCAGCCTCGGTGAGAGCCTTCTTTACATCAGAGAGACCTGCGCCAGTCATTGCGCGAAGCTTCTTGATGTCTTCCATTGTAACTGCCATATTTCTTTGTATTTAATTTTATTGAACTTCTGTTTAGCGAAATTAAAAGAGAGAAAGTGAAACGCCCTTAGGGCAAATCACTTTCCACTCCTTTATCTGATTATTTGCTTGATTACTCAGCTGTCTCCTCAGCGTCCTTGCGAGCACGACGTGTGCGCTTTGGCTTAGCGTCAGCTGCCTCTTCAGCCTGCTCTGCAGCAGCCTTCTCGTCAGCCTTCTCTACCTTGCGCTCCTCGAGACCCTCAGCGATAGCCTGACAGCAAGCTGTCAATACTGCCTCGATTGAGTCCTTAGCGTCATCGTTAGCAGGGATAAGGAAATCTACACCGCGTGGATCAGAGTTGGTATCAACCATTGCGAATACAGGAATACCGAGACGGTTAGCTTCCTTTACTGCAATGTGCTCCTTGCAAACGTCAACTACGAAGAGAGCTGAAGGGAGACGTGTAAGGTCAGCGATAGAACCGAGGTTCTTCTCGAGCTTTGCGCGCTGACGTGTCACCTGAAGCAACTCACGCTTGTTGAGGTTTGAGAATGTACCATCAGTCATGAGCTTGTCGATTGTTGTCATTTTCTTAACTGCCTTACGGATTGTAGGGAAGTTGGTGAGCATACCACCTGCCCAACGCTCGTTTACGTATGGCATGTTAACGCTAGCTGCCTTCTCAGCAACTACATCCTTAGCCTGTTTTTTAGTAGCGACAAACAGAATCTTCTTGCCTGACTTTGCGATCTGCTTCATAGCCTCTGCAGCCTCGTCAACCTTAGCTACGGTCTTGTTCAGATCGATGATATGAATACCATTGCGCTCCATGAAGATATAAGGAGCCATGGCTGGGTTCCACTTACGGCTGAGGTGACCGAAATGTGCACCTGCCTGGAGTAACTGGTCAAAACTTGTTCTTGACATAATCTTTTTCTTTTTTAATTGTTTACTTTCTTTTTAATTGCTTTTTGCAACCAACCGATGAGTAGCCTATAGGATCTCATTGGTTTAGATGCTAAACGATTCTCATCAGCAGATTTGTTGATTTGATGATTCTTGATTCTGAATAGTAATCCAGAAATCGCAAATCCCAAATACCCCAAATGGTTTAACGCTTTGAGAACTGGAAACGACGACGTGCACCTGGGCGACCTGGCTTCTTACGCTCAACTACACGAGCATCGCGAGTAAGGAATCCCTGAACCTTGAGTGCTTTCTTGTCATCAGCGTTGATCTTAACGAGTGCACGAGCGATAGCCATGCGGAGAGCCTGGCTCTGACCTGTGAAACCGCCACCGTCAAGATTAGCCTTTACATCATACTTACCCTCTACGCCGAGTGTTGCAAGTGGCTGCTTAACAACGAACTGGAGGATTGATGATGGGAAATACTGTGTGAGATCTACCTTGTTGATAGTGATCTTGCCTGTACCCTCTGTGAGGTATACGCGAGCTACTGCGCTCTTACGGCGACCAATTGCGTTAATTACTTCCATCTTGACTTGGTTTATTTGTACTGGTTAATATCAATTGCCTTTGGCTTCTGAGCCTCCTGATTGTGCTCTGTGCCATTGTAAATATAAAGGTTATTGAGGAGGTGACGACCGAGGATGCCCTTTGGAAGCATACCCTTTACAGCGTGACGAAGAATCTTGTCCATACCATCCTCGCGAGTGCGAAGCTGTGCAGGAGTGTTGAAACGCTGACCACCTGGATAACCAGTGTAACGAGTGTAAACCTTGTCAGTCTCCTTCTTACCTGTGAAGACTGCCTTCTTAGCGTTGATGATAATTACGTTGTCACCACAATCAACATGTGGAGTGAAAGCTGGCTTGTACTTTCCGCGGAGCAACTTTGCTACCTTTGAAGCGAGACGACCTACAACCTGATCAGTTGCGTCAACTACGACCCACTCCTTCTGTGCAGTTTCCTTGTTAAGGGAAATTGTCTTGTAACTTAAAGTGTTCATTTAAATTTTTTTCTTTTTGCGAGTGTTCACAAGGCTTCACGCCCGCTACCACTCATTTACTACTAAAAAACATAATACTTTCAATTGGCACCCTACCATATCCTCCACCTTATTTATATATAAGGCTTGCGGTGGCAGAAGCACCTAATCTTCGGACGGCGATTCACTAACCACTGAATTCGGCCAAGAAAAACAGCTATTAACACGCACGGCTGCAGGGCGTAAGTTAGTCTGAATGCCCTATGACGCAGCACTATCCCCGGGGCTCTAAGCTTTCCCCGTTGTTGTTGACCTCTTTCGAAATCGGGTGCAAAGGTACAAATAATATCGCGAATGCGTGCGCGATGTTATCTGTAAGAGTGCTTGTTTTATAGAAAATTAACAGAATTTTAAATCTTTAACAGGCGAGAATGCTGTATAACTCCTGTTTTATGGCGATTTTAAATCACTGTTTTTTCTTCTTTTCGTATTTGTCAGCCCATGCATCGCGGAGCTTCTGGAGTTCTGCCACCTTCTTTGGATATTTCTCTGCGAAGTTGACGCTCTCAGTGGAATCCTTGCTCAAATTGCTCAGGAACAAACCTTTTATTGTTTCGTTCTTATCGTTTGGCTTGACATCGATAGCATTATTGATGAGTTTCCAGTCGCCTTGACGAACTGCCCACTCGTCGTTGAAGTCGAAATATAGAACATCGTGTGGCGTAGGTTTGCTGCCGTCGGCTATCATGTCTACGATGGAAACGCCGTCAATCTCTGCGTCGTCGTAGCTAATACCGCAGTAGTCGCACAGGGTTGGGAACCAATCGACATTTGCAGCAATTTGTTCGCGTACCTCACCTTGAGGGATGTGCCCAGGCCAAGATATAATGGCAGGAACACGAATGCCACCTTCAAAAAGTGAGAACTTGCCTCCACGATAGTCTCCGCAATATCCTCCACCTCCGAAAGTGCGAACCTCTGTGCTATGTCCGTTGTCGGATTGGAGAACGATAATTGTATTGTCAAGCAGATTGTGGGCTTTAAGGAATGTGAAGAGATCGCCGAGGTAGTCGTCGAACGTTGATACGAATGCAGCATACATACGGCGAGGGTTCTTCAAATGCGAATAATAGTCGAGCCATTTCTGTTTTGGCTGAAGAGGGTAGTGTGGGATGTTAACACCCCAGAAGAGGAAGAATGGTTTGTCGGTATCCTGTTCAACGATGAATTTCTCGCATTCTTTAAGGGTTTCTTCACAGAAAAACTTACCAGGTTCGTAAATCTCGGTGTTGTTTCTGAAAAGGTCGTGCTGGTTTGGACCTGCCCAATAATAGAAATGCGAATAACTATCGATGCATCCTCCGAGGAATCCCCAGAAATAGTCGAAGCCTTGGTTTGTTGGACGATATTCCGGCCATGAACCGAGATGCCACTTTCCGATGCATGCCGTGCGATATCCGTTGGCTTTCATGCGTTCAGCCAGTGTCTCTTTCTCTGGACGTAATCCTGTCCATCCCGCATTGCCAGTAAGTTCTGCATGCAGACAGTATTGTCCCGTAAGGAATGAAGCGCGCGATGCCGAACTGACAGGTGCAGCATAAAACTGTTTGAACCTCACACCTTGGTTGGCCAGTCGGTCCATGTTTGGTGTACTTAGGTCGGGAGCACCGAAACAGTTCATGTCGAGAGTTCCGTGGTCGTCGGTGTAGATAACGATGACATTCGGGCGTTTGTCTTGTGCAGCGATGCTGTGACATACAACTGCCAATCCCATGAGCATAGTTTTTTTCATACGAGTTAGTGTTGTCTTTTTTATATTGTATTCTATTGTTTATTCTTGAACTCCACCGCGATATTGAATCTCACCGGTTTCCATTGAGCCTTGCCAGCCTTCATCGGAATGAGTCTTGCAACTCGCAGTGCTTCCGCATCCTTGTCCTTGCAAAGTCCGCGCTCAATCCTGAAATCGCTGGTTGTTCCGTCTAAGTCAACAAGGAAACTCACGATAACCCTGCCCTGCGAACAGCATTCTCCCGGACATGTGATTTTTGCGTTTTCCTTCACGAACTCCGCAAGGGCTTTGTCATCGCCATTGGCGAAATGAGGCATATCGTCGTACTGTACCCAAATGTGACTTTCCTGTTTCTTCCTGTCTTTCTCGCTTTGCAGGAAGAGGTAGTCATAGCCTTTCTTTGTTTTTTCCGTAAGGATTTCCTCCTGACTGATGTACCATGTCTTGCCGTGGTCGTTGTTGCCCTGATAGAACAGATACACCTTTCCGTCTTTGTCCTGGAAAACATGCGGATGGCCCGATTCCGATGAGTTCCACTCGTTGTCAAGACCGTTGCGTTTGAAAGGCAATGGACCGCAGCGGGTGAAGTTCACTCCGTCGTAACTCTTCGCCATGCCAATCTGCTGTGGTTCGTTGTTGTAGCCTCCGGCATAGAACATAAACATCGTGTTGCCTTTTACGAGAACCGATGGCGCCTCGATACATGTCTTCTCCCAAAACAGGTGAGGGTAGAGGATGCTCTTCGTGCAAGCCTCTTTCCACGAGCCGCGTGAGAAGTCGGTCTTGCCGTCAGCCACTGCGACGCCCATTTTCTGAACCTTGAACTCCGGGTCGCGTGTGGCGTAATACAGGTAGTATTTGCCTTTGAAGAATGCCACCTCTGCGTCAATGGCACGCCCGCAAGTCCAGTCGGCTGGTTCCGGATGGAATATAGGGTTTGTCTTGTCGCGGTCGAAATGTAGTCCGTCCTTTGAAACGGCGTGACAGATGGCATCCCGCTCGCGATTGCCGTAGGTCTGGTAGAACAGATGCACCTTCCCTTTCACCACCAGTGCACAAGGTGCACACAGACCTTTTTCCTCGTAGTCGAGTCCTTCCTGTGGTGTTATCTCGCCCACCTTCTGCCAATTCACCAGATCGTGGCTCTCGGCAATGCCGATGTTCCATCCCTCCATATCATTCCAGTGAGAAGGTGGAATGGAATAGTACATCAGATAACGCCCTTTGAAATTCACCACATGAGGATCTTTAGAATAAGGTACACCCACGCGTGAGGTGTCGCTGTACATCATCTTTTCCTGTGCCGAAAGGGTGGAGTCGGAAAGTTCCACTTGTGCTGCAAAAGGAGCAAACACAAGCATCAGAACTGCCAGAAAAATGTTTTGTTTCATTATTAAATCGTTTTATTGTTCTATAAATATCCTTTACAAATCGCTTCGTGAGAATCGCGTGTAGGTTAGCAACTCCCTTTCTGCCCTGAAATACGCGAAATATGGGCGTTTTAGAATAGTGCTGAGAATCAGGCGGTTATATTTTCCGAAGGCTCGCAACCAACGACGGCTGCTCGAAAAAGAGGCGTTTTGAGGCTATAAAAGCGGTGCTTTGACTAAGTCATTCCACCGTTTTGAGGTCTTCATTTCAATGGAATGACCACTTCATTTCAATGGAATGACATCCTCATTCCATTGGTTTTGTCCGAGCCGCGAGCAAAAAAGAGCATTTCTGCCCGATTTTCGCATTAGGAAAGAGCATCGTTCGCTCGTTTTCCGTTCTATTTGAGGTAGTCGCCATGGAGGAATTTTCTGCTATTTTCCTTTACACGCGGAGCCCGCAAAAGAATCCTCTGTCCGTTATTCAAGCATAAAGAGTCTGAGCAAAAAACGCCCAGACTCATATCTTGTTTCGTTGTTCCAAGGGAACAGTCGCGGATGTTACTCCTCAACCTCAGCCTTTGGCTCCTCCTTCTGCTTTGCAAGGAATTCAGGGAGCGAAAGACCAGCCTGGTCGAACAGTTCGTTGAGAGGAGGAACCGACTTCATCAGTCCTGACACGAAGTTGGCGGTAGAGCTCTTTCCATCGGCATTGGCTCCAGAGTCCCAAACGGTAACCTTGTCGATGTTGATACCCTTCACAGCCTCCACCTGAGTCTTCACGAGATCAGGCAGTTTCTCGAGCAGCAGGAGGATGTAAGCATTCTTTGCATCACCACCGGCAGCCTGAATCATCTTGTCGTAACCCTGAGCCTGCTTGTTCAGGATTTCGAAGAGACCGCGAGCCTCTGCCTCCATTCTTGCATAGGCAGCATCAGCCTCACCCTTTGCATTGACGCGAATCTTCTCTGCCTCTGCTTCAGCCTCGATGATCTTACGCTTCTTCTCAATCTCCTGAGCAACGATCACGTTGGCAGCCTGTGTAGCACGCTCACGGTCAGCACGAGCCTCCTCGGCAAGTCTCTCAGCAGAGTAAGCCTCCTCGAGAGCCTTCGCCTGTGCCACCTTCTCGGCAGCCACAGCCTTGCGCTGAGCCTCCGCCTCACGTTCGCGACGGTCGGCATCTGAGTTCGCAATCTGCACCTTTGCCTCGTTCTCACCCTTGATAGCCATAGCATTAGCCTCAGCAGTACGGATACGAGTCTCACGGTTTGCCTCAGCCTTACCGATCTCACCGATCTTCTCCTGCTCAGCCACGCGCACCTTTGCCTCGTTGATAGCCTTTGCGGCAGCCTCACGACCGAGAGCCTCGATATATCCCGACTCATCGTTGATGTCGGTCACGTTGACGTTGATGAGACGAAGACCAATCTTCTTCAGCTCCACCTCCACGTTAGCCGAGATGGCAGCAAGGAACTTGTCGCGGTCGTTGTTCAACTCCTCGATAGACATTGTTGCGATAACCAGACGCAGCTGACCGAAGAGGATATCGCGCGCCAGTTCCTGAATCTGTGTTGCCGAAAGACCGAGAAGGCGCTCAGCGGCGGCTGTCATATACTCTGGGTCGGTAGAGATACCCACTGTGAAGCGGCTTGGCACGTCAACACGGATATTCTGTCCCGAGAGGGCGTTAGTGAGATTGGCATCGATGCTGATAGGGGTAAGACTCAGGTAGGCGTAATCCTGGATGATTGGCCACACGAAAGTACCGCCACCGTGGATACATTTAGCCGAACCTCTATTGCCGGTAGTACCATATACCACGAGAATCTTGTCGGAAGGACATCTCCTGTAGCGGTTGATGATCGACATAAACAGTACGATAGCAACGACCACTGCGATAGCTAAAAGAATGATTGTGTTCATAATAATAGTATTTTTTTTGTTATTGATAAATCAGATGAATATTGTTGTTATCAGTGCGGCGATAAATGCCGGAATACAGAAGGTAGTCATAACGTCATGCTGTTTTCAGTGTTGTTGCTCCGTTATATCACCAGGTTGTTCTCGATGTTGACCACCTTCAGTATGTCGCCCTCCATCACTTCTGTGATGCGAACCGTTGTGCCGGATGCGATGGTGTCCTCTTCGGTGATAGCGTCAAACTCATGCACCGAACCATTGAGACTTATCTGCACCTTTCCTTTTCCCTCGCCGCCGGCAGGGATACGGATATACACCTGTGCAGTGCGGCCCTGACAGTCCTTTATGTTGAACGCACCGTTCTTCTCCAGTTTGCGTGTCTTTGTGAATATGAATACAAAGATAGCAACAAATCCCATACCCACAAGTATTGAAGCGATGACGAGCAGGGTAGGGCTTGATATCGAATTCTTCAGACAGACACCAGCCCATCCGAAACCCATGATGAAGTTGACAAGGTTTTTCATCGAGAAAATGTTGATGCCATTTCCAAGATCCATAGTGTCACTTCCGTCGAAATCCACATCGATGTCGGTGTGGTCCATTCCAAGGAGAGTCAGTATGAACTGCACCAGGAATACGAATGTTGCAATCAAAGCACATCCCCACATGACCTTCTGCATTGGGTCGAGAGCATTGAACAAGTTGATTAAATTCTCCATAGTCTTATTTTGTTTTATTTGTACTCAAGAATATCACCCGGCGTACAGTCGAGCGCCTTACAGATAGCATCAAGCGTCGAAAACCTTATCGCCTTCGCCTTGCCCGTCTTGAGAATCGACAGGTTGGCGGGAGTTATGCCGATCTTCTCAGCCAACTCGTTGGAAGATATCTTCCGCTTTGCCATCATCACATCTACATTAACGATTATCATACATCAAAATTATTATTTCGCTGCAAATTTATATCGTTTTTCGATAATAAACAAAATAATTCGAGAAAATATTATCGTTTTTCAATAATTTTAACTTTACAAGCCTCTTTTATCACTTCTGCCGCCTCTCGGGCGCAGCGGATGTCGTTGTAAGTGGTGCTAGCCAGTTCTAGTCCGCGTTGTCCCATTTCGCGTGCTTCTTCAGGATGGCTTGCAATGTAGTTGATGGCATTTATCCAACCATCCACATCATAGTAAGGCACGGATATACCGCACCCCTCCTTGTCGAAGTCAACAGGGATTTGCGGATTCCGGCTGCAAATAATCGGTTTGCCGAGAGCCAGCGCCTCCACAACGGTAGTGAGGCCCACGGTGTATTTCGTCTCCTCGCAACAAATCACAACGCAATCAGCCTCCTTCACCTTCTGCTGGAGTTCGTAAGGCATCAGTTGTGTCACCCAGTTCACATGGATATTGTCTTTTATCTCGATACCCTTGAAGATATCGTTGTAGTTCATCTCGCCGTTCTGCTTGCTGATATACACATCCAGTCGCGCCCCGGTTTTGTTGAACGCCTTAATCAGGGTAGGCATGTCGCGCATCTCCTTGCCGGAGGAGATGAATAGCCTTCCGGCCCCTTTCCCCTCGCCCTGCGGGCTCTTCCCTTTCCCCGCTCGGGGCAAGGGCGTTGAAATGCCTTGGTTCTCGGAAGGCGCACTGTCAGAAGGAGTATCTACTCCCTTCCCCATCACGGGGGAAGGGGAAGCGAAGCCGGGGATAGGGGCTGGGGCTTGGTTAGGGGTTGTATCCATCCCCCAATGCCCCAGATGCATTCGTTCTGGGCGGGCTTTGCTCGATTTGAGGGAGTCATCGATGAGTTTCTGCGAGAAGAAGAACATATGGTCGAAACCACGATAGAACAACCGTCCTAACCACTCGCGCCATGAAGCCTTCGGAGTGATGATTGGCTGGTGATGCCAGATGACTATCGGCTTGCGGAAAAGACCTAATGCGCGAAGCAGAACCACGAGTTCTATTCCGCGGTAATGGGTAGCGTAGATAGCATCGAAATGCTCCTTGCACGACAGTATCTGCCACGCATTGCGCAGCATCATTCGCCAGCGAGGCAGTCCCAGTCGGGATTTGTGCCACACAACATCAATGTCATAGTCCTTCAGTTTTGTTGCTCCATACAGGAAATGAGGTGGAAATTCCCCCTTTTCCATTCTTTGGAGAATCATCTGGATGTCCTGAGTATGGTAGAAATACACTTTCATAACTGCAAAAATACAAAATTAAGAGAAAA
>JAUNIK010000073.1 GCA_030523505.1 Prevotellaceae bacterium
TCCCCTCCTCATTGGGGGAGTGCTACAAAGTTACTCTCGTTATCGGAGGGCGCACTGTCAGAAAAGTATCTCCATAACCTTTCCATAACGAGGGAGATGAAGGGCTCCTTTTTGCTGGGAGGATCGTGGGATGTTTCTGGGAGGATTATGGGAGGTTTGAAGATAAACATCCCAGAACGAAAGAGTTGATTGTCAGAGTGTTATAAGTAAAATGGGAGGATGGGACGTTTTTGACTTTTCTTCTGATTCTGTAACGATAACGAAGTTTAAAACGATAGCTGTGGTACGAAAAATCCCCAGCTTTTCAGCCGGGGATAAATAGGGGGATTAACTTTTGAATTTATTCAAAATTTTTGTTCTTACTTCACTGGAATTTCTTCGAGAGTCTTTACCAAAAGTTTCCAGAACTTTGGCATTGTGCTGATCTGGCAGCGCTCTTTTGAGGTGTGAGGACTCTCGAGTGTAGGACCGAAACTGACGATGTCGAGACCTGGGTACTTGCTCAAAATAACTGAGCACTCAAGACCGGCATGAACAACGGTGACGTTTGGCTTGACACCGAACTCACGCTCATAGATTGCTTCCATGATGTTCATCATCTCTGACTCTGGGTTTGGATCCCAACCCATATAGTCGCCAGAGAGCTCTACGCTCATGCCTGCCATTGAGAAACAGCTCTCGAGGGTTGTGGCGATGAGTTCCTTCTGGCTCTCAGAAGCAGAACGAGCGAGAATCTTGATGCGTGCCGATCCACCATCGATGTCGATGATTGCAAGGTTGCTTGATGTCTCTACTACCTCTGGGATTGATGGGATATAACGCATAACACCGTTGTGGCAAGCGTAGATGGCGTTTACGAGGTTGTCCTGGATTTCCTCTGGAACCTGTGTCTTTGGTGCCTCTACATCCTCAACGAGAATGCTGATGGTGTTCTCGATGCCCTTGAATTCGTTGTTGAAGATTGTCTCCCACTCCTTGACAGCAGCCTTTACTGACTCTACGTTCTCCTTTGGCAGTGTCACTACCACGCTACCCTCGAAAGGAATGGCGTTGCGCATGTTTCCACAGTGCCATGAACAGAGACGAACCTCGTCAGAGTAGATGATGTCGCGTACTACACGCACAAGGAGTTTGTTGGCGTTGGCACGACCGAGACCAATCTCAATGCCCGAGTGACCGCCCTTGAGACCTTTAACTGTGAGTTTCAGTGCTACATCCTCGGCATCGGTTTCAACCTCCTTGTATTCAAGGGAAGCTGTAACATCAATACCACCGGCAGAACCAACAACCATCTCACCCTCGTTCTCTGTGTCGAGGTTGAGGAGGATCTGACCGTTGAGCTCGCCCTCAGGGAGAGCGTTGGCACCTACCATTGATGTCTCCTCGTCGGCAGTGATGAGAGCCTCGAGAGGACCGTGCTTGAGGTCGGTAGCCTCCATGACAGCCATGATGGCTGCAACGCCCATACCGTCGTCAGAACCAAGTGTGGTGTTGTTAGCATACACCCAGTCGCCCTCGATATGAGTAACGATAGGATCAGTCTCGAAATTGTGGTCGGATGTGAGAGCCTTCTGTGGCACCATATCCATGTGAGCCTGCATGATGACACCCTTGCGGTCCTCCATACCAGGAGTTGCTGGCTTACGCATTACAACATTACCTGCTGGGTCGAGGAATGCCTCGATACCAGTGTTCTTTGCCCATTCCAAGAGGAATGCCTGAATTTTCTCAAGGTGACCAGAAGGGCGTGGCACCTGAGTGAGTGCGTCGAAGTTTCTCCAGATGCACTCTGGCTGTAAGTTTCTAATTTCGCTCATCTTATTTAATTTACATTTTACGGATTTACAATTTTTCTTCCTTCACCGGAATGAAGGAGAGGCGGAGCCAAGCATAGATGCCGAGGGCTACTACGAGGAGTGTCTGCACTGTGTGCACTATGAGCACAAAGTTGAGGGCATCGTTGTCGGCAACGCCATATAGGATAAGCATCGTCTTCACTGCGAAATGCCAAGGACCGGCACCATTAGGTGTTGGTACGATGACAGCAATACTACCCACAATGAATGTCACAAGGGCACACATCAGTCCGAGATGGCTCGTTGCCTCGAAGCAGAAGAATGTGAGGTAGTAGTGCAGGAAATAGCTCACCCATATTCCCAGCGAGAATACGATGAAGAGGGGAACATTCTTCACATTGCGTAATGACATAACACCCTCGAAAAGACCTTTCACGGTCATCTTCACCTTATCGTAGAACGCCAGTTTCCTAAGTAACAGGTGGAGGAGGCATATCACCGCGATGCCACAGATGGCAGTCACCATATATCCCTCCCATGAGAATCCACGGAGTATCTCACCGAAGTTCGTGCCGGTACGGTCGAAGAATGTGTCGAAGACTGTCATCTGCGACAGCATCACTATGGCTGTTATCGCCAGTACTATCAGCGAGTCGATAGCGCGCTCGGTGACCACAGTGCCCAGTGCTTTAGGGAAAGACACACGGTCGTAGCGGTTGAGCACACCACATCGCGCGAACTCTCCGATGCGGGGTATGACGAGGCTCACGGCGTAGGACAGGAAGATGGAGTTGAGTGCCACCGATGTGCGAGGTTTCTCCCCCAGCGGTTCGAGGCTCTGCTTCCATCGCCATCCACGGAAAGCCTGCGCGAGAATGCCGAAAGGAAATGACAGGAACATCCATTTCCAGTCCATCTCGTAGAGCATCACATGCTTCACTGCACCGAAGTCGAAACCACGGTACATCCAGTAGAGAATCGCTCCGCCTAACAGAGCCGACAATGCTACCTTCAAAGCATCTGATAAGTATTTCTTCATAATTTATTTTCTTACATACTTGCGACCGTTTCGGATGATGATGCCCTTGTAGGAATCAGTCACCTTCTGGCCGTTGATGTTATACACAGCATCGCTCTCGTTGTCGATGACAGAAGCCTGCTCGATGCCCATAGCCTGTTCTGTGATAGCCTTGGTCACTCGGGTGGTGTTTTCAAACAGCGACGCACCACTGACCATTGCTCCCATAGATGCAGGTTCGGAATTGTCGAATGAGGTTCCCCAGTAGTAAGGGCAATACATCTGTGGATAAGCATCCTTGTCGAGATGCTCCCACAAAGCATCAGCATTATCCTGTATCTTCTGGAGGATTGTCCTGCGGCGTACTGTCGCCATGTCCTCATCGAGCACGAAGTTCACTGCATAAGGAATCAGCACCGCCTTGAAGATGCTCTGGTTACCGTCGTGCCCTTCGTCACGCAACAGACCGTTGTTGGTGCAGCGCCCGTTGGTGAACGCATAGTTGATATACAGATACGCCTTGTTCTTATAGTCGTTGGTGCCAGTAATGTGATACAGGTATCGGCAAGCCTCTGCCAGAGTACCCTGCGTATAGGTCAGAGGTGGCTCCTCACAACGACCGTCGCTCTTCACAATCCCTTTGGCTACGAGATAGTCATAGTATGCTATGGCATCCTCGAGATACGACTCATCACCGTAATACAAGTACAGTTTTGCCGCTAACAGACTCGCTGGAGCCATGGTGCAAGTACCTGGACTGTATTCGTGGTCGATGTTCTGGTTGAGGTATGTACCATATTCATCTTGCTTCTTTCTGCTGGCGATAGTGGTGTATATGCTCTTCGCCGTACGATAATATTTTGTCTGTCCAGTGGCATCACCCATGTGGAAGATGGCAAGACCAATCCAGCCCATATCATCGGTAAACTCGTTGGTCCATGTGCCGCCACGCCAGTTGTTGCCATGGTTGGTGAACCACAGATCCATGTAGCCCTTATACTCATTAGCCTTGGCAGTGTTGCCCTCCTTGACATAACGCTCGTAGGCATAGACGATGACATCGATAGCGTGAGCCTGCTGCCAATACATGTTCCACGAATCGCCCTTTACATCGTTAGGCGAACCCCAAAAGGTGCCTTTCTGCTTGTTCAGGAAATTCTCCACGAGGCAATATTCCAATGAGTCGGCTTTTCCCTCGTAGTCGCCCCTTACATAGTCGACAAGGTCGGTTGACGCCGACAAACCGAGCACATTGAGCACGAGCATCATGCCGAGAATGATATTCTTCTTCATAGTTGAGTGTTGCTGATGAAATTTTTCTATTCGGCAAAAATACTAATATATTTTCACTTGACCAAAGAAAATGCCATTTTTCGCCTTTTTCTTTGTAGAAAGAAGCAATAATTACACCTATTTTATAAATCATTTGCATAGCAAGAAAAAAAAACGTATCTTTGCAGACAGTTTTAAAACTATGACTATGAACAAGATATTTTTATTTATCATAGCTGTCCTCTGCATGTTCAGCACCGATGCTTTTGCATCCAAGGCGGTGACATATTCAAAGAAAGTAACCTTGCAGGACGGCCGTGAGACAGTGGTATCGCTCCGTGGCGACGAGAATTTCAGTTTCTGGGCATCATCTCAGGGCGAGTTGATTATCCGTGAAGGAGATATGTGGCGTGTAGCCACCGAGCAGGAAATAATGGCTGCAGAGCAGAATTTCAACAATGCTATGCATAAGACCGGTGAGGGAATCCATGCTTCGCATCCTTTCCCACACATGGGCAGTCCAAAAGCATTGGTGATACTCGTTGAATTCTCAGACAAGTCGTTCTTCTTTGAACCTGATCGCATTAAGAACCTTTTCATGGGTGATACCTATGACGACTCAAACGGCTATCACAGTTACGGTTCAATTACACAGTATTTCAATGATATGAGCGGTGGATTGTATCAGCCACAGTTTGATTTCGCCGGTCCATACACTCTGCCGGGAACTGTTGCTCACTATGGCAATAACGAAGGAGGAAAGGATTCCAATGTCTATTCGTTCATTAAGGATGCATGTGCTGCAGCCGATAATGATGTGGACTTCTCGCAGTATGATGCCGATGGCGATGGAATGGTAGATCTCGTATTTATTATGTATGCAGGATATGGCGAGAACTGGGGAGCTTCTGCAGATTGTCTCTGGGCAAAGTCGGGTACCGGTAATTACGGCACATACGACGGCGTAAGAGTGAACCGTTATGGCATCAATGCCGAAATTGCCGGTAGTGAAGAACATTTTGATCCTGACGGTAATCCGCGCCTTGGTGGTATAGGCGTCATTGCCCACGAGTTCTGTCATACAATTGGTCTGCCAGATGTATATCCAACAGCAAAGTGGGACAATGTCACCGATTACGACAATCAGAGTATGGAAAACTGGGATCTGATGGATTATGGCGAGTACAACTATAACGGCTACTTTCCAACACCACTCACCGCTTTCGAGCGTGAGTTGTTAGGGTGGATTGAGATAGAGACCCTCGATGAACCAGCCAATGTCGAACTTAAACCGTTGCAGGATGGCGGTAAGGCATACCGTATATATAATGACAATGATGAGGATTGCAACGAATACTATATCCTTGAGGCTATACCAAACAATTGGGGCACAGGATGGTACACCAGAATGCGTGGAAAGGGTATGCTTGTAACCCACATCAATTACGACGCCACACTCTTTTCTAACTTCAGTAATCCAAACAACGAAAAGGGCAAGCCACGATGGACTGTAGTACCAGCTGATGGTATCCTGATGTCATCATATCGTAAAAATGATTCTGAATCGGAATATTACATCTCAACGGCTACATATAATGCCGATCATGCCGGTGACACATATCCAGGAACCTCGAATGTTACAGAATTAACGGAATATCCAGCATATTTCGGCACTGTTGACAAGCCTATCACCGAGATTACTCAGGATGGATACAATATCTCGTTCAAGTTCATGGGTGGTGTAGATACAGGTATTGAACAGAATTTCAATACTTCAACAGATCAATCTTTCAATGGAGCATACAACCTTGCAGGACAGAAGGTTGATGACAAGTATAAAGGCATAATTATCAAAGACGGAAAGAAAAAAGTTCAGAATTTCTGTAATTAACAGATACATTGTTGCGTCAAAAGGTCGTACTCAATATTAAAAGCAACGCAATGATACGAAATGAAAATGAATTCTCGCGTCTCGTGAGAGAGCACAAAGGCACTATCTACACAGTGTGCTATATGTTCTCGAAGGACGAGGATGAAGTGAACGACCTATTTCAGGAAACCCTGATAAACCTGTGGAAGGGAATAGAGAGTTTCCGCAGTGACAGCAAGATCGGTACATGGATATACCGTGTGGCATTGAACACATGCATCAGTGCTGATCGCAAGAAGAAAAAGAGAGGACAGAAAGTGCCGCTCGAGATGGACACCAACCTCTACGAGGACAATGATGCCGATACGAAGCAGATTCAACAACTTCACCAGCGCATCAGTAAACTGGGAGTCATCGACCGTGCTATAGTCATGCTCTGGCTCGAAAATATGAGTTACGAGGAAATAGGAAGCATTATCGGTATCAGTGCTCAGAATGTCGGAGTGAAACTGTTCCGCATAAAGGAGCAGTTGAAACAAGGATAGAAGAGCCCGTTTGAAACAGAATGAATTGTTTAACGACGAAAAAAAGACCAACGATATGAAAGAACTTGAATTTGACGAGATGCGCGCCCAGATCGCGCTCTTGAAAAGCAAAATAGAAAAAGAAGAGATTGTCAACGACCGCCTGCTCCTCGAGGTGATGAACACAAAGGTAAGAACCATCCGTACACAAGCGTTGAAACATGTCGGGGTAGGAATCCTTGCAATGGCCGTGATGCCGACTCTGCATTTCATAGCAGGTGTTTCATGGACCTTCATCGCAGCAACAATGGTTATGCTTGTGTTCTGTATAGGTGCAACAATCTATTTCCACCAGCCAATCAACAGCCGTTCGTTTATAGAGGATGATGTGAAGACATTGGCTGAGAAGGCTGCGCGATTGAAGAAGCAATATCAGACATGGTTGCATTATGTCACCCCGACGCTGATAATCCCTTGGCTTGGTCTGTATTGTTATGAGGTTGCCAAAGGAATGGATATCACAGGCGAAGCACTCTATGCAATGATTGTTGTAATATGTGTCGGTTGTCTCATCGGACTCCTCATTGGATACTCAATGCACAAGAAAGTGGTTGATAGCTGTGATGATATCATCCGACAGATAGAAGAATAAGAAAGCCCCCTCCAGCTCCCCCTCATGGGGGAGTGTTTTTTTTTTGTGCTAACTTAAGTGGAGAGAGTTTTTCTCTGGCAGTTCGTTCCATCGCAGACCGAAGGCATCGTAGGCATCGGTAACAATAATAAACACATTAGGATCGAACTTCGCTATGGCTGTCGTCAGTTCCTCTACCTCACGCATCTCAACCACCATCATCAGTGTAGCCTTCTCTTCCTGTGAATAAAGACCATGACCCATAAGAACGGTGGCAGTACGGTCGAGTTCGTCGATGATGAAATCGCGCACAGCCCATTTGTCGTGGTCGGTAATGATGAACATCAGTTTATGGTTCTTTGTACCCGAGAGGACTATCGACAATGTTCGCGACATCAGGAAGATACAAATCAGCGAATATCCCGACAGCAACCATGAATTCTCTGGAGTGTTCTCTGTACCCAGACCGAAACCAATAACCGCAAGTCCGAAGCATACTACAAACGCATCGACAGCCATCAGAGCCTGCGAGAACTTCACGCGTAGGTATTTGTGGATGAGCATTGCCACGATGTCAGAGCCACCGGAAGTAGCTTTGCACTTCATGATGAGTCCTTCGCCGATACCAACCAGTATAGGACCGATGATACAAGTAAGAATCAGGTCATGGCTGAAATTCATGTGCCCACCAGCAATCTTTGAAGGATCGAGAGCCTGCAGCGAGGCCGCGTCAGGATAGGCAAACTGCGAAACAACATTCATCAGGAATGGCGTTACGAGAGATGCTACGAGTGTGCGCGCTCCGATATGCTTGCCAAGGAAGAAATAGGAGAGGATGAGCAGCGGGATACTGATCATATAACCAAAGGTACCTACCTGAAAGGCAGGGAAGAGGTTATGGAGTACGATACTCGTACCGAAAACACCACCCGGAACCAGCTTGTAAGGGTTGATGAAATACACAAAGGCCACGCTCGTGATGAAACATCCGAGAACGATGCCCATATATTCAAGTATTGTTCGTTTCATACGTGAATCATCGTTTTTATTGTAGATTAGTAAGCCAAGAATGAAGCATACTTTGGCAAACGTCATTGCAAAGTTAGTAAATGTTTTGGCAATAAACCATTGATTTGCGAAAAAAATTATTATCTTTGTGGCGTTTTTTACAAAGATGAAGAAGATATTAATAATATTGATGGTTGTCGTTGCACTTTTATCGTGCGATGACACATTCCGTCCGATACGCAAGTCCGACCTCAACGGACATGTGGTGGGAGTGCTGGGTGGTTCCTTCCAGGAGATGTCTGCCCGTAAGGAACTGAAAGGAGCACATCTCAGAAGTTTTCCGTCAAACAAGGAACTCATAGAAGGTCTTGTGGCTGGCGATTGTGAGGCAGTGTATGTCGATCAGTTTGTAACACTCAATCCAGCCTTTAATAAATATAATGTACGCGTGGCTTTCAACGACAAGGACAGGATGCCTATCGCCGGTGCCTTAAGAAAAGATGATGTGGAGATGCAGAAACGCTTCAACAAGTACCTTCGCGACATCAAGGCAAATGGGCTGTATGTGAATATGAAAAACTACTGGATGAACACTTCTCGGCCAGATACTATGCCTCGAAGAGAGATACCAGTACCGAAAGGGGTGGTGCTCAGAGGGAAGTTGCGTGTGGGCATCGATGGTGAACTGGTACCTCTTTCTATGTATCGTGATGGAGAGTGGGTCGGTTTGGAACGCGAGAACTGGGAGCGCTTTGCTGCTACGATTGGCAAGAAGGTGGAGTTTGTGGTGTATGATTTCAACGATCTCATCCCGGCACTCGAAAAGGGGGAGATTGATGCCGTCGCCTCGTCAATGACTGTGACTGATGAACGAGCACAGCGAGTGTTGTTTACTGATCCTTATGCAACCAGCAACTCTGTATGTCTGGTGAGGAAGTAGCTCCCCAGTCCCCGTAGGGGGAGTTAAGAGTTATGAGAGGAAACCTAAAAAATCAACTATATGAATACAAAGAGCATTATGAGAATTTTTGTTGTTTTGCTGTGCTTGTTCTTTTCTGTCAGTGGCAATGCGCAGAATCAGATTCTTCAGACTACCGTTCAGCAGGGTGAGATTGCAGGCGAGGCTCGCGATGGTTATGCTTTCTACAAGGCTATTCCTTATGCTGAGGCTCCAGTGGGCAACCTTCGTTGGAAGGCTCCTGTGGCAAAACTTCCTTGGGATGGTGTGTATAAGGCAGAGCGTTATGGCTGTCGTCCTCCACAGCCTGTTGACCCTAACCAGCCGGCAGAGTCGCCAGTGGGCGAGGATTGCCTCTACCTCTCGGTACAGACTCCTGCAAAGTCAACATCCGACCGTCTTCCTGTGTTTGTGATGATTCATGGCGGTGCGTTCCTCACTGGTTCTTATGCCGGTACTCAGGAGAACTTCGTGCGTGACGGAATAGTATATGTAAGTGTGGAATATCGCCTCGGTGCACTTGGCTTCATGTCGCATCCGGAACTCAGCAAGGAATCCGAGCAAAAGGTGTCGGGCAATTATGGTATCCTCGACCAGGTGATGGCTCTCCAGTGGGTTCATGATAATATTGCTGCCTTCGGTGGCGATCCTGAGAATGTCACCATCGCTGGAGAATCGGCTGGTGGTATCTCAGTGAGCATC
>JAUNIK010000635.1:0-817 GCA_030523505.1 Prevotellaceae bacterium
CATCACAAGTGGCTACGAGGCATTTAAGGATAATGAAGTATTAAAACTGAAATAAAGAAGACGAAATATGAAGAGTTATTTTACATTCTTATCAAGAAACAAACTCTATGCTGCCATTGAGATGTTGGGCTTGGCTCTTGCATTCGGATTCATAATCATTCTTGCAGCATACGCAAGAACAGAATTCGGCGTAGGTACAAAGCAACCACTCTCCAAGCAACTCTATATCATAGGAAGCGAAGACAGTTTTGGCATGACTCTCGGCACGGCAGAAGAGTTCTTCCCTTCGATTCCTGAGATCAAATCGTGGACAAGAATCGCTGATCATGGAGATATGGATATTACGATTGGCGACGATTTCTATTCGGTGGCGGCAGCGGCTGTGGATAGCAATTTCCTACAGTTGTTTGACTATCGTCTGACAGGTTGCAGCAAGAATAGAATTTTGACATCTGCCGATGAAATCCTTATATCGGAAAGCTTTGCCAAGAAGGCTTTTGCCAGCGAGAACCCTATTGGACGTACTATCACACAGAAGGACAAGAACTACACGATCACAGGAATCATCGAGGATTTCGGATCATGTGATGTGTTCCATTACTGTGACATCTTTTTGTGTATGAGTACCATGGAGGGGAGTGTATCGAGGATGGATCAGTTTGGCTCGACTCAAACCTTTGTTACTTTAGCTGATGGTGCAAACCCTGATAGTATTGCTAAAAAACTTCTTGACAAGTATTGCGGCTATTGGGACTTCTACAAGCGTGATGCATCCCAGGGTGACTTTCTCTATGGTTCTTCTCTTACCCGTCTGGAC
>JAUNIK010000635.1:827-1679 GCA_030523505.1 Prevotellaceae bacterium
ATAATATCTATTTCAGCGGATTTAAGTCGTGGGACGACATCAGGGTTGGAGAGAAGAAGACCGTGGAGATACTACTCATCGTGGCGTTGGTTCTGCTTATCTCTGCTATCTTCAACTATATAAACCTCACTATAGCACAAGCTGGAAAGAGAGCAAAGGAGATGGCAACACGAAGGCTTATGGGAGAATCGCAGTTGGGCATTGTGTGTCGCTACATCCGTGAGTCTTTTGTCTTCACACTCGGATGCTTTGTTCTTGGATGTGTCCCCGCATACCTCCTGAGGCCATGGATGAACGAGTTGCTCACCACCAACATAGCGCTGCATGTGGATTGGATTTCTGTCACCATAGCAATGTTACTCGTTATTGTCATCTCTTTGATTTCCGGCCTTTTGCCTGCATTTATTTCCTTACGATTCAAACCCATTGATGTCGTTAAGGGTAGTTTCCGCTTCCGAAGTAAAATGGTGCTCAGCAGAGTGTTCATCATTTGCCAGAATGTGATAAGCACGGTGCTGATAGCAGTAGCCTTGACCATGACTATTCAGATACGGCATCTTGCCAATCTGCCATACGGATACAACACCGATAATCTGATACAGCTGATAACATACCATTTGGGATATCCTGATATGGATGCTCCTAACGAACTCGCGAAACGTCTAAGAAATCTTCCTTGTGTTGAAGAAGTCGGTATGTATTTGAACGCCCCTATCCATTGTTCTGATAACGGCCTTCAGAATGAAGATGAGAGAATGTCATGGATATCCTTGACCTCTATTGACTCAACAAGTTTCAAGTTATTGGGATTCAAAGTAGTTGAACAATATTCTGCCCCGCTTAATGGAACTT
>JAUNIK010000636.1 GCA_030523505.1 Prevotellaceae bacterium
CTTGCCCGCAAAAACGGCACACAGTGGAACCCAGACCTCATCTACTACGACAACTCACGCGTATATCCTACTTGCAGCTACTATGTGCAGAAGATGTTTGGCGAGTCAGCCGGTAACTACTACTACGGCAACTGCGTGACTATCGACAATCCCGACAAGTCGGAAGGCGAAGGAATGCTTCAGGAGCAGAGCGTGGTACTCAACACAAAGACCCGCGAACTGTTTGTGAAGGTCTGCAACGCCACTGCAAACACAAAGACTGCAAAGGTTAACCTCTCACGTTTCAGCGGCATGAAACCTCTTGCAACACAGGTTACTCTCAGCGGACAGCCGGAAGACGAAAACAATTTCGACTCACAGCCCATCGCGCCTGTAACAACACAGATAAAGGTAAAGAAGAACATGACACTCGAACTTGCCCCTTACTCATTCACCATGATTAAGATTCAGTGCAAATAAGTCTCTTCTGAAATAAAACCCAATACATCATTTTATTAATAAAACAAAGATAACTCCTCTAAATCTCATAAAAAACATACGATTTAGAGGAGTTATCGGTATAGCTTTTTCAATTACTTCTCATAGCCTACGGGATGATTGATGATAAGAGTCTTGTTCTCGTCGAGGTTCAGTTCCTTGGCAAGTGTCTCCTTATCCATGCTCATTCTGGGCAGTGCATGCAAGACAGATGTTCTGCGAAACATATCCGGCATCCACGGCTCCCATCATATCGGCAGCATTGGCATGGTCGCCGAATTTTGTGCGGTCGCTTACAAGCACGAGACAAACGGGTGCAACGGCAACAGACTCCTGGCGTCCGGCAACAGCAGGGCGCAAGTCCTTGTCGCTCACCTTCTTAAGCGAGTTGCCATCAGGGACATATATCCATGCCCCATCCTTGGTGCATACATATACCATAATGTCCTGGGCATTGATGGCAGAAGGAGCGGTAATCTTCTTCGTGTCAGGTCGGTTGATGCCGCAGGCAGCCCAAAGGAGTTCAGAGAGGTCGGCATCGGAAACGGCCTTGTCGCTGAAGTCGCGCACAGAGTGACGCTGCTGCAGCGACTCCATAAGAGTCATCTTTGCACTCTTAGTAGGAGTCGGCAATGATCGAGTGTCACTTGCATTGGCATTCTGGCAACTTGTCGTGGCGATGCTTGTTGCAGCCACTACAGCCACTGCCACAGAAGAGATGGCAGTGAGGATGGATGTTTTCTTAATGTTCATTTTCATATTGATTTTGGTTTCACTTATGTTTCCTGTCACATTTTGTTATTATTCTTGCGCAAAGTTACTAATTTTTTCCAAACCAAGGCCCATTTTCATTATATAAACACCAATAGTTAGCAAAACATGTCAGTTTTTGAATCAAAATCAATCTAAATAGCCTTTTTACATCATTATTATGAAGATTTTCGACCATATATGCAAATGATATTAGCATACGTATGGAATGGTGACAGCATCAGCAACACCGAGTTGCAGCAACTATTAGGCCTCAACTCCATCGAAGTAGGCAAAATCCTTCATCAAATGGTGGCCAAGCAACTGCTGAATAAAGAAAACAAGAATCGCTGGACAACCTATACTTTGCTTAAAGATGGCTATGCTGATTCCACAAGTGAGGAAAAGAGCGAGGATAAGACGGATGTCACCGATAATGTCACCGAAAAAG
>JAUNIK010000637.1 GCA_030523505.1 Prevotellaceae bacterium
GGGGCATCTTACCGTCAGGTGCCACGGGGAACGGGTACAGATACATCAGATTCATGGGCGACACCGTCTTGACCATATACTCATACAGCGTATATCCACAGAAGAGCAAACGCTGCCACAGGGAATACTCCGGCATATTGCCTCCTGCTCCCTGGGATATAATGGATACAATGCCGAAGAACAATGCTAGAATCAAGAACGGAGCCTTTTCCAATAGCAAATAGCCGACTCCACACTTTCTACTGGTTATATAGTCCATCGACAGGAATGCCAAGGGCAACACCACAGCCTGCTCTTTGCCTAAAAATGATGCCACGAACAATGCCAGCAAGCCAATGTACTTACCTATCCTCGGATCCTCTATATAATGTAAATATAAGAGCAAAGCCGCCAGATAAAAGAAAGCATATACCAGAATCTTAGAAGCGCTAATCCATGCCACAGGCTCTACGTTCACAGGGTGGACAGCCCATAACAAAGCACATATCCATGCAATGTTAGCAGACTGACCTGCCAACGGATTGCTCGGAATCATCTTTAGCAGACGATTAAGAAAAAGAAACAGCAGCACCGTATTAGCAGTATGCCACAGCAGACTCGCAACATGGAATGCCATAGGTGAGTAACCAAACACAGAGTGAATGAGGATATAACTTAGTTCATTGAATGGCGCATACTGCCCCCGATAGAATTCCGTCAATACCTTCCACAAGTTTTTTAGATTCAGTCCCGCATCGGTATAAGGATTGAACACAACCCAGTGGTCATCCCATTGATACAGGAAACGATGCCCAGCAATACTGGCAAAGGCAGCAACGACTACCAGCACTAGAGAGATTATACGCGTCTTCATTTCTTCCCCTTAAAATATTCTTCCAAGTATTCATGGAAACGATTTACAAAATCACTAGTCTGAAGTCCAATAACAAAACTGGACTTTATACGTCCGTTTTGTGTCAACATCACTACAGGCGTCTCCTTTGTTGGCGAACCTTTTAAACCTAAATGTTCTAAATCGGTCTCATAGAACCCCACATTTTCAAAACATGTTGTCCATGAGCGCAACTTATGCATATTGAAATCTGCAACCATTAGCATATGTTCATGACCAATCTTTTTGGCAAGGGCCTTCAATTTTATGATCTCATTCTTGGCACAGCCAGAACAACAATTATATGACAACAGCAGCACTACCTTGTCACCCTCCAACAATTCACTCATATTTACACTTTCTATCAACTTTCCAGAACGACTATAATGCCTTATCATCTGATTGAATGAAATGGAATCACCATCGTAATATAAATGTTCCGAAAGGGCTTCTATCAACTCGAAAGTATTATTTCTTTTATCTTTAACTTCAGAGATCCATTCATTGTTCTTGGACAATAGAATCACATAAGTCACAGCATTGGAGAATATCAGTACTATCACGGAGATAATGAGTAGTATATTCTTGTTTATTTTTTTTTGTGTATACATTTTAAATTATATTTTTCCTTCTTTTTTCCGCATCCTCAATATATAATAGTTATCGGTACCACTGATTTTGTTAGCGAATGGCCTCATTGCGTTTTCAAGAGACTCTCTTGTTGCATCCAAAGCACAATTTTCGGAATCTACAATTTGTAAGAGCATACTTGGCTCAATCACCAGATAATACCACCCGCTAT
>JAUNIK010000638.1 GCA_030523505.1 Prevotellaceae bacterium
CTTGACCTACCCCAGGAGGAGTCTGTTCTGAGTTGCTTTTGTTGATCGACCACCACAGGGCGAGAGCCTGTTGGAAATATGTCGGTATCGTTTCAAAGGCGATGGCATCGTTCATTCCCAAGACCTCGACAAACATGTCGAGGTCTTTCTTGAGCAGACATGCTGCCAAAAGATATTCGAACCCGAGGCGGTTGCTCTTGTTCGAGAGATAAAGCTGCTGGAGCATACCGATGTAGTTGTTCTCATTGTAGAAACTGTCGTAGCTGATGCAGTTGCGGCGAAGCAACCCGTATTCTGGGTGATTGTCTATAGCCTCTTCATTGCCCAACAGCCCGAGAGTCTGGTCAGCCCAATCGCTGTAGAACAATGTCTTCTGTAGTGTCACAAGATACTTGCGAGCCACTGGGTAGTTGCCATTGATCATGTTGGTCTCGGCCAGTCGCTTGTAGCAACGGGCGCTCTTCTGATAGTCGAGGATTGCCTCTTGTGCTTCGAAGCTATAGCGTTGAGCTGTATTGATCATGCCAAGGTGATAATAAACCTCAGATGTCGCTAATGGACTCATTGCATCGCTTTCGAAAGGAGGAAGCAAGCCAGCAGTTCCTTTCTGCTGGTATTCGAACATCTGTTCGCCCAAACGTCCGCTCTGTGCCAAGGCGAGGTTGAGCACTGTAGTGCTAAGAGCATTGTTGGGAGGAGTGCTGATGGCTGTCTGCTGGATGCGGTTCCATTGCTTCATTCGTGCCATGAAGTCGTAGGCCATCACATGCTCGGCTTTCATATTCACCGAAGGTTTGACCAAGGCAAAGCATCCGCCCACGGCAAGTACTAACGAGAGTACGAGCGACTTCCAAGGAGAAACTGGTGCCATCCCTTTTTTCCATATCAGAGCAAAGACAGGCAAGGCAGCTACTGACAGTGCCAAATACCAGAGACAGCTGGCATCAGCTCCATGCGAACGCATATAATGAATGCCAGAATACATATATTGGGGCTCTACTGCCACAAATGATTCGAGCAGAGCAGGCAGGGTCAAAGACAAAACCAATAAAATGATGATATAGCCTATTGTTCCTTTCCTAACTTCCATTCTCAGTTCATTGATGGCAATCAGCACTACAGCCACTATGCCGAGAGGTCCCATTGCCCAATAGAATAGGGGAGTGCAGGCAATCGCAATGAGGTGTCGGAGTCTTGGATTGTCAATGACAGAGATGCACAGTGCCGACAACTGAGCTATCAGTATGGCAACAATGCCGCCCTCCAGAGCATTCTCGTCACAGAGCAGACTCACTGCTAAAAGCGGAGGGAGGACACTCAGACATGACAGCCATCCTTTGCCGAGCTGTCGCGCCGTCAGCAGCAGTATCGAAGCAATCAGAACACCAAGGAAGGCTGCGCCAACCTTGGCAAATAAGAAAAACTGTGTAAGGAATCGTCCGATATAGTCGGATAGCCCACCAGGCCACCTTATTACTTCCCACGCATAGTCACTATCAAAGAGAAACAGCTGAAACTGCTCTTGGTAATGAAGGTGGTGCGGATAAAAAAATCCAAAAAACAGCCACACTGCCAATGTTGTGAGCAATGGCAGAATAAAAAAAGTATAGTCTGATTGTTTGGTATGTCCCATATAAAGTAATGTGTCTCTATTTGATTTGACAAA
>JAUNIK010000639.1 GCA_030523505.1 Prevotellaceae bacterium
GAGTCGATGACACTCCTCAAAAACGATAACAACATCCTGCCTCTCCGCAAGGACATGAAGATTGCACTCATCGGTCCTAATGCCAACGACTCTGTGATGCAGTGGGGCAACTACAACGGATTTCCTTCTCACACCTCTACCCTGCTCTCTTCTATCCAAAAGCGCCTACCTGAGGCCAACATCACATACCTCGCTGCGTGCGACCACACTTCAAAGATGGGTCTCGAATCGCTCTTCTCACAGTGTGACATTGACGGTAAGCAAGGATTCAGGGCTTCTTATTGGAACACCACCGGTGAGTATGACAGCGCAAAACCGGAGGTTACAGTATATAGCAGTCAGCCATTCCATCTCACCACAGCCGGTGCTACATGCTTTGCTCCTGGCGTTCGTCTTGGCCATTTTACTGGCGAATACGAAACGGTATTCCATGCCACACGTACCGAGGAAATTGTATTCTCACTCCAGCTCATGGGATGGATGCATGTCTATATCAACGACGAGCATGCTTACTATGGCGGTAACATGAAGGCTGCAAAGGCTTTCGCCATTAATGTGGAGGCTGGTAAAGACTATAAGATCCGTGCCGTTTATCAGGCAACAGAGGGCGACTGTGCTTCATTCAACTTCGACTTCGGTCGTGAGGCTCCACTCGATATGGATGCAACCGTGAATGCTGTCAAGGATGCCGATGTCATCATCTTCGCCGGTGGTATATCTCCACAACTTGAGGGTGAAGAGATGCCTATTCAAATTCCAGGATTCCGTGGTGGTGACCGTGAGATTATCGAACTGCCTGAGGTTCAAACAATGCTTCTTGAACACCTGAAGCCACTCGGCAAACCTATCGTAATGGTAAACTACTCTGGTTCGGCTATCGCTCTCACAAAGGAGAGTGCACTTTGCGATGCCATCCTTCAGGCATGGTATCCAGGACAAGCAGGCGGTGAGGCCGTGGCTGAGACTCTTTTCGGAGAATACAACCCTGCTGGTCGTCTCCCTGTTACTTTCTACGCATCAACAGCCGATCTTCCTGATTTCGAGGATTACACTATGTCGAACCGCACATACCGCTATTTCAAAGGTACCCCACTCTATGCCTTCGGTCATGGTCTTTCGTATTCAACATTCAACTATGGAAAGGCAAAGTTGAGCAGCAAGAAGATTGCAAAGGGTGAGTCGCTCATAGTAACCGTACCTGTGAAGAATACAAGTAAAATCTGTGGTGATGAGGTCGTGCAGGTATATCTCCAACGAGTGGGCGACAGCGAAGGTCCTACTCATGCCCTGCGTGGTTTCAAACGTGTGAACATCTCTGCCGGTGCAACAGCAAATGTAGATATCATCCTCTCGGCTGATGAGCTCCAGTGGTTTGACACCGAGACAAACACCATGCGCGTCATCCCAGGCAAATACGCCGTGCTCTACGGTCCTTCATCCGACATGAGCAAACTCCACAGAGCCGAGTTCGTAATCAGATAAAGGTCTTATCATATAAAGATTTTTAGACAGAATGACATAATGACAAATATATAACAATGACGATAACAAAGAATAATAATTATTTGTCTTTATGTCATTCTGTCTAATTATCTCTCTTAACTTTTAACTTTTCACTCTTAACGAAAAAGCCACCGCCAACACAACTCCTCTCATTGCAAGAT
>JAUNIK010000640.1 GCA_030523505.1 Prevotellaceae bacterium
ATGCTGAGAAGCTGGGGAAAAGTATCAATAAACGACACGGTGGTGACAACTGTCGGTGGAAATCAGGTTGCAGTCAGGGTGTACAAACCTGATTCAGCAACGGCAGCCAATCCGGCTCCCGCAATCGTATTCACACATGGTCTTACAGTGAATAAGGAAAGCTATTCTCAGTATGGCATGGAACTGGCAAAAAGAGGCTTCGTAGTAATTATGCCCGATATGCTGAACCATGGCGACTCTGAAATAACTCCTGCAGGTGTATATCTTGCGCCTTATTTCGTAAGCGATGCATATGGCTCTTACGCTGCTGTAAGGTATGCAAAAACTCTGGATTATGTAGACCAGACTCAGCTTGCGGTTGCAGGCCACTCCGCAGGCGGTCAGGCGAGCAATAACTGCATTCGCCTGGACAATGCGGAAGAAGAACCTGCAATCTCTGCAATTTACCTGATTGCTTCCGATCCGATTTATAAAGATGATGATGACAACTGGGCAAACGTATACGGTGCCCGCGATGTAGGTGTTCTTTACACAACCTACGACCATGTCTACTACCGTGGAACCGATGCTTCCGGAGCAACACTTGGTGTTCAGGATTACCTGAAAACAGAAGAAGCAAAATCTTTGTTCAGCTTTGGTGCAGATCCTACCTCTGTTGAAATGACTGCTGTTGCAGCCAACACGACCTATACTGCTGAGGTGGATGGACATGAAGTGATTCGCCGCATTGACCGTATTGAGGCGATTCATCCCATGCCGCAGGGTAATACCGCGGGTGTGGTGGCAGCAGTCGATTTCTTCCAGACTGTATTTGAAGCACCCAACGAGATGCCTGCAGAAAAGAACTCTTTCGTACTGCTTACAGTAATCAACGTCCTTGGTATCTTGTCTATTCTGGTTGCTGCGGTCTGCGCACTTGCCTGTGTTCTGAAACTTAAATTCTTCCGGTCGCTTGCAGCCGAACCCGGGAAACAACTTCGTCCGGCTCCTGCAACGGTAAAGGGAAAGGTCGGTTTCTGGATACTTACCGTGCTCAATTGCGTTTTTGCCTTTGTTTCAATCAGTCTTATTTTTGCCTACGGCTTTGGATATTGCTGCTTTACATTCCTGCCGCAGCAGCCCAGCAACATCTATGCCTTCTGGGCATTACTCAATGGTGTCTTCATGCTCCTGACTTCCTTTGGTTCTTATTGGCTCTATGGCAGGAAAGAGGGCGCAACTATGGAGCAGTGGGGTCTGAAAATCGCATGGGTCGATTTCTTCAAGAGCATTCTGGCAGCACTGGCAGTATGCGCGTTTGTATTCCTCGTAACGCTTGTTGAAAACAAGCTGTTTAAGATTAACTTCAACTGTTTCCTCTGGGGGCTGAAGAATATCCCCGCAGCAAATCTCGTTGTGTTCTTCAAATATCTCCCGTTCTATCTTGTATTCGGCATTGCAGTATCCGTTGCAATTAACAGTGCGTATTACAATAAGATTGGCAATGAACCCGAATGGGCAAATGACTTGTTCTTTGCCATTATGAACCTGATTCCTTCTCTGGCAATTACTCTCATTGGATTCGGAATTTATGCCAAGACCGGTGTTAAGCCCTTTATTTTCGGCTCCACCTACACCTTCACCTACACGATTAACGCAATTCCTGTCTTCCCGATAGC
>JAUNIK010000641.1 GCA_030523505.1 Prevotellaceae bacterium
ACGCTAAGTAACGCATCTAAGTATTATACACACAAAAAACTCTCACGACCCGCGCTGCGCTCGCGCTCAACGCGGGTTTGTGAGAGTTTTTTGCTGCAAAGAAAAAGCGCCTGCGTGATGCAGGCGCCGTAAAAGTCTGAAATTACTTGTTCTCAGCCTCATGGCCTCTCTCAAGGTAAAGATCATAGTGCTTGTCATAAGCCTTCTCTTCCTTGTAGAACTTGTGGAGAGTATTGATAACTTCGCCGTTGTTCCACTTGCGGTCTTCAGCAAGATCCTCAGTTGAGCCCATAACGGTAACGTTGAGCTGTCTGTGACGGGCACGAACGTGATCCCAGTCGATAAAGTAAACGTGAGCGAACTCACCGCCGTCAAGAACACCGTCCTTGATGGTCATGGTCTCTGAACGGCCAAAGAATACTGAACGAAGGTGTCCATCTGTGTTCATTGAAGTGAAGTCGCCGGGCTCATCAACGTAACGGCAGAACTGTGCATGAAGCGGCCCGGGATGACGGTACTGATGCTCTACCTCGAAATCGGGAACGAGCTCACGCATAATGTCAAGAAGGTCGTGCTGAAGATACTCAAGATCGAATGAATCGATGTCGTGTGAGCACTCCTGAACCATTACTGAACAGGTTGTGTGATGTGAAGCGATGCAGACGGTACCGTTCTTAACGCCTGAAGCTGCAACGATTTCTCTGACTTCTTTTGATACATCATGGAATGTCGGGATCCAGCCGCGTGACTGAAGCTCGAGTTCCTTCTGGTATACTTTGAACTCCATAATAAAAACCTCCGAATAAATTTTTGTTAAAGCATAACACTTATGCAATTATAATTACAAAAAAGCCTCACGTCAATAATTAGTGCTTGAAAATACATAGAGAAAACAGTAAACTTTACTATTTGAGAAAGCTATTCTGAAGGCTTTCGCCGATGTATATCAAACATGAAAATGAAAGGATAAAGAAATGATTTCAAACGAAGCTTTAAAAGCGGCAAAAGATGCATACGACATCGAGGCACAGTGCATTACTGAAATGAAGGATTATTTTGATGACGAAGAGTTCAGCAAGGCTGTTGAACTTCTTGCAGACGCGCAGCGTATAGGTACCTGCGGATGCGGACATTCGGGAATTATCTGTCAGCATCTTGCTCACCTTATGTGCTGTATCGAGCGTCCCGCACGTTTCATTTCACCGGCAGAAGCAGTTCACGGTGCAACAGGATATCTTCAGGCAGGTGACGTAATGGTATTTGCCTCAAGAGGCGGAAAGACAGGAGAGCTTCTTCCCATAATCGATATCTGCCGGAAGAAGGGCGTTAAGATCATTTCAATCACTGAGAATCTTGAATCACCCCTTGCAAAAGCTGCAGACGCTGTTTTAAAGCAGCATGTCAACCGTGAGACAGACAAGTGGAATGCCCAGGGAACAACTTCTACGACCGCACTCTGCATGATCTGCCATGCACTTCAGGCTGCAATCATCGAGGTTACCGGATATCAGGCTGAGCAGTTTGCTGTTATTCATCCCGGAGGAGCTGTAGGAGAGAGACTCAACCATAAGAAGCTTGGTGAAAAGTAATTTTACTGTTGTTAATAATGACACAGAAAACCGATGTCTCTCCCCAAAACGTCCAGCGGACGTTT
>JAUNIK010000642.1 GCA_030523505.1 Prevotellaceae bacterium
GTCTTCGTAGCGCAGCGTTTCGTTCTTGTTCTCGTTCCTACCCTCCATCCAATGTATCAATATCTCATTTTCGATACTCTGGAGCGTACCAGTCTTGGCAAGAGTCTTTGCATTTATCTGCACACCATATTTTTTATATATGAGTGTGGCGAGTTTGATGCCTGATATGGAAGTGAGACCTACGAAACCGAGAACGTCAGTAATGCCGAAATCCTCTGTGTTTACCACCGAAGCGATGATAGCCTTCAGTTCTTTTTCGAAGGCATTAAGAGGGGCGTTTGCAGTCGCAGTTCCTTCGTTTGTTGGTGCTTGACGCTCTGGTTTTGGCAATGCTTTCTTATCCACTTTCTGATTTACATTGAGTGGAATCTTTTCTATCTGCATAGTCACGGCAGGCACCATGTAAGGAGGTTTCTGGTCAAGGATGAAATCATTGAGTGCTTCTATGTCAATGGTATCATCACTTACGATATATGCAGCAATAAACTTGCCTCCGTTTGCATCGTCGAAAGCCTGCACGGTTACATCTTTGATTCCTTCAAAATCACGGATGACTGTTTCCACTTCCTTCAGTTCGATACGGAAACCACGTATCTTAACCTGACCGTCCCTGCGACCCACAAACTCAATCTTGCCATCCTTGCGGTAGCGTACTATGTCACCACTATGGTAAGCACGTTCACCATCCATTGTGAAGAATGCCTCGGCAGTCTTGTCTGGGCGATTAAGATAACCGCGACCGACCTGCTTTCCCACGATGATAAGTTCACCGGCAGCACCTACAGGAAGACGGTGCATCTGCTTGTCCATCACATAGCATTTCAGCATGCTGGTAGGTTTGCCGATAGGGATGTTAGCCTCTCTCTTCTTTACCGGCATGATGGTAGATATGATGGTACACTCGGTAGGACCGTACGCATTGTGGAAGGTATATCCCTTAGGAGGATCCACACTGACAAGTTTTTCTCCTCCTACGCTGAGATGCTTCAGGGAGTGGTTGTCCGTGTTCTGCATGAACTGAACACCAACCTGTGTAGTGATAAGACCATGAGTTATGTTGTTAGCCTCAAAATAGTCATTCAGAGCTACAAGGTCGAGTCTTATCTCTTCTGGAATGATATGTACCGTTGCACCAGTCGTAAGGGTTGGGTAAAGGTCCATCATGTTTGCATCAAAACCGAATGATGCATAGGCAGCAACATTGTGTTCTGGCTTCAACTCATAATATTCGCGATACCAATCTGTGAAAGCCACGATATTCTGATGCTCTATCATCACACCCTTTGGTACTCCGGTGCTTCCTGATGTATAGAGAAGGATGAAGAGGGAAGCAGGCTTAAGTGTCCAAGTTACTGATCTCGCTCTCCAGATTACTTGTCACTAATGTTTCGCCCTCATACTCATTTACAATATCTTTGAGTTCAGGGTCTGCGATCAAGAGGGCAGCATCGGCATCCTTCACCATGAAGTTGAGACGCTCCTGAGGATAACTTGGGTCAAGAGGTTGATAGGAACAACCTGCCTTGATGGCTGCAAGAGGGAGGATAGGTATGAATTCGTTCTTTGGAATGATGATGGAAACGACAGGTTCTGCCTTACCACAATCCTTCACCTTATCATATATGATAGCACCTATCTTGTCTGTCA
>JAUNIK010000074.1 GCA_030523505.1 Prevotellaceae bacterium
AGTGTCGGTCTGGTCAAGGCGAGGCTCCGGTGCATTCTCAAAGAGGCTCTGACCGATGAAATAATATGCCTCTTCTGCATATCTTCCCTTGGCGTATGTATTGGCATACTTACGGAAGGTCATAGAAGCTGCATCGTAGTCTTCATTATTAAACTGAGCCATTCCCAACATATAGAGGCATTCCTCGGCATTCTCCGTTCCTTTCTGATACGAAACGAGTTCTTCGAGGAGGGTGGTAGCGCGGTTGTACTTGCCATTGGCAAAGCACTCTTTCGCGTATTCATATCTATATTGCTGGTCGCTCGACTTATATACAGAGTTGAACTCATTGGCACAGCCTGAGCACAACAGAATGATTGAAATGATACTTAATATTGCTTTATTCATACTTCGTGGTATGTTTTTGAATTGCAAAATTACTGCATTTTTTCCAATTTTCAAAACCTTTTAAACTTATTTTTATAAATAAGTGGGGTATTATAACACTTTTACAGAATAAAATCAAAGAAATCCAAGGGTATAGTCCGGTATTAGGAGAAATTTTCGTATTTTTGCAGAATGGATTTCAAATTAACCTCTAAATACAAACCTACCGGTGATCAGCCTGAGGCTATACGCCAGTTGACTGATGGCTTGAACCGTGGCGATGAAGCACAAGTGCTTCTCGGCGTCACCGGTTCGGGTAAGACTTTTACTGTTGCAAATGTCATTGCAAACGTAAACCGCCCTACCCTCATCCTTTCACACAACAAGACTCTTGCAGCACAGCTGTACGAGGAGATGAAGGCGTTCTTTCCTGAGAATGCCGTGGAATACTATGTTTCTTACTACGACTATTATCAGCCTGAGGCTTATCTGCCTTCGAGCGATGTGTATATCGAAAAGGATCTTGCCATTAACGAGGAAATCGACCGACTCCGACTGAAAGCCGTCAGTGCACTGCTCTCGGGCAGAAGGGATGTCATCGTGGTGTCATCGGTGTCGTGCATCTATGGTATGGGTGGTCCGATGTCACTGCAAAGCAATGTGGTGTCGGCGACAGTAGGACAGCGTATTGACCGTAATGATTTTTTACGTCAGCTTGTCGATGCTCTCTACATACGCAACGATATTGCTTTGGAGAGGGGTAACTTCCGTGTGAAGGGCGATACTGTTGACATATATCCTGCCTACAGTGAGTGTGTGGTGCGCATCACTTGGTGGGATGATGAGATTGACTCGATTGAGGAGGTTGACCCTATCAGTTTCCATCGTCTGCAGAAGTTCGACGACTACAAGCTATTCCCTGCTAACCTGTTCGTAACTACTAAGGAACAGCAGGAAATGGGCATCCGCAAAATCCAGGACGATCTGGCGAAGCAGATAAGTTTCTTTGAGGAGGTTGGCGATGAGCTCAAGGCGCAGCGAATCAAGGAACGAGTGGAATACGATTTGGAGATGATTCGCGAACTCGGGCATTGCTCGGGCATCGAGAACTATTCAAGGTATTTCGATGGTCGTGAGGCTGGACAAAAGCCATATTGTTTGTTGGACTTTTTCCCAAAGGATTTCGTTCTTGTCGTTGACGAGAGCCATGTGAGTGTGCCACAGATTGGTGCGATGTATGGTGGCGACCGTGCACGCAAGCAGAATCTCGTGGAATATGGTTTCCGTCTGCCGGCGGCTTTCGACAACCGTCCTCTGCGTTTCGAGGAGTTCCGCGAGATGGTGAACCAGGTTATCTATGTGTCGGCAACGCCTGCCAACTACGAACTGGAAGAGTCCGAGGGTGTTGTCGTCGAACAGGTGATTCGTCCTACGGGCCTTCTCGATCCGGAGATTGATGTGCGTCCTTCGGAGAATCAGATTGATGATCTTGCCGAGGAGATTCTCCAGCGTGTGGAGAAGAATGAGCGCGTGCTGGTGACTACCCTCACCAAGAGAATGGCGGAGGAGTTGACGGAATATCTGCTCAACCATGATATCAGGGCGAACTATATCCATAGTGATGTGGCTACTCTCGACCGTGTGAAAATCATGAACGACCTGCGTGCTGGTGTCTTCGATGTTCTTGTGGGTGTGAACCTTCTGCGTGAGGGTCTCGACTTGCCGGAGGTGTCGCTTGTGGCTATCCTCGATGCTGACAAAGAGGGCTTCCTGCGCAGTGAACGAAGCATGACGCAGACGGTGGGTCGTGCGGCAAGAAATGTTAACGGCAAGGTTATCATGTATGCCGACAAGATTACAGAGAGTATGCAGCGCACCATCGACGAGACTTACCGCCGAAGGGGTATCCAGATGCGCTACAACGAGGAGCATGGCATCACTCCTACCCAGATCATAAAGGATATCAAGGGGGCATTATCGACGGGTTCTGCCGAGAAGGAGGCTCCAAAGGCTAAGATTGCATATATCCCTCAGGAGCACGAGGCTGCTTTTGCTGCCGATCCGATTATCCAGAGCATGACTCGCCCTCAGATAGAGAAGGCCATCGCGAACAACACGGCTCTGATGAAGGAGGCCGCAACGAAGCTCGACTTCATTCAGGCTGCTCAGTACCGTGACGAGATTGTACGACTGCAGGATTTGTTGGGGGATAAAAGTTAAATTTTCATATTATGAAGCCATAAAGCGAAGATATTTTTGTAATTTTGCAGAGAAATTAAAAAACGACACGAACAATAGTATGAAGAAAATAGCATTATTCCTCATGATGTGCCTGCCTATGATGGCTATGGCACAGAGCAACTGGGAGGTTCCTGCTGCGAAAACCCAGAAGGTTGCTGAGAAGGTTGAGAAGAAAAATACTGCCACCACCAAGGTGAAGGTTGCGAAAGTAAAAGATACAAAGCAGAGCAACAAGGTGAGCGTCATCAAAGAGGCTGACCGCCCTTATCTTGCTGGTGCTGTGCCAGAGGTTGATGGCAAGGTGGTGTTCAACACAGACATCGAGGTTCCGGGCAAGTCGGCTGCTGAAATCTACGACCTTGTATATGCTGAACTGGAGCGTCTCACCAGTGATGAGCACCAGACGGGCAACAGCAAGATTGCACTGATAAACCGCGATGACAAGAGTATCGTGGCTACATGCAGCGAGTGGCTGGTGTTCAGCGACAAGCTCCTCGTTCTCGACCGTGCCGAGATGAACTATGTCGTTCTGGCGAAGTGCTTCAATGGCAAGGTGAGTGTCACCATCGAGCGCATCACATATAAATACGACACTGAGCGCAACCCGGGCATCACTCCTGCCGAGGAACTCATCACCGACAAGTGGATGCTCGCAAACAATGGTACAAAACTGAAGAAGCTGAATAGCAAGTTCCGCAAGGGTACTGTTGACCGTACGAACAATATCTTCGACGAACTGAAGCGCGGCATCAAATAATTAAGTTTTTTCTGTCAAGAATTAGAGAATTAGAGATTTTTTCTATCCTGAATGAAAGTTTTCCCATCCGGATGGCAATTCTTGAAATTCTCGAGAATTCAGAGAATTATTTATAGTACGGGTTTAAATAAAAATTCTCTAATTCTCTAATTCTAGAAAAAGAAAAAAATTATTTCCTTGTATCTGAAAGTAAATAGCAGTCTAAAAATTACAAAACAATGGAAAACGAGAAAGAATTTCAGGAGCGCCGTGAGCGCCACAAGATGGAGAGGATGAGTTATTCGGAAAGAGGTCGTTTCTTCCTTATCCGCAACATCCTCAACACCATATTTATTATCCTTACTGCCGTAGGCTGTGGTTTGTTCTACTGGAAGAGCCACGACATCGGTGGAATGTTGCTCATCAGTGCCGTTGTGATAAAACTGGCAGAGTGCGTGCTTCGTATCATTAAATAACTATGAAAAAAGTCCTTCTGGTAATATCACTCCTCATGTTCCTGACCATCCCAATGGATGGCCAGCGATATCAGCCGTCCAACCAGAGCAGAAATATGGGAGGCAGCATGGGCAGCGGAATGTCTATGGGCTCTAACCGTGGAAAAAACCAGAAAGACTCTGTCGGTGGTGGTCATAAGGAGATTCCTAAGGGCGTGAAGATGTGGACCGTCAACAAACGTTTCGGCGATGTAATAAAGCAAGAACTCGACACGGTGACCCACCTATATCAGAACTCGCCATACACTGCCGGACTCTACGGTGATTATAACTTCACCGGAAACCTCGGCACACCGCGTATCAGCCGTATCTTCATAAACAGAAGCACCGACGATGGTGACTTCCTGTTTACCGAACCATACAGCTATTTCTACGAGAAACCGGAGAACTTCCTATTCACCAACACTCGTTCCCCTTACGCCAACCTCTCATACAACACTTGCGGTAACCGCACGAATGGCGAGGATCACTTCTCGGCAAAATACGGAGTGAATGTGAACAAGCGTCTGGGATTCGGCTTCAAGGTGAACTACCTCTACGGACGTGGATACTACAGCGACCAGAGTACATCGCATTTCAACTTCAACCTGTATGGATCGTATATCGGCGACCAGTATCAGGCGCATCTGCTTTTCACAACAAACAAGCAGAAGGTGACCGAGAATGGCGGTATCACCGATGACATGTTTATCACACATCCGGAGAGTTTCAGCGACAACTATTCATCGAACGAAATCCCGACAATGCTGTCGCGCAACTGGAACCGTAACCGCAACTACCATGTATTCCTCACCCATCGCTACAACATCGGTTTCCACCGTCAGGTTCCAATGACCGAGGAGGAGATCGAGGCGAAGAAATTCGCCATGGCCTCAAAGGAGGACAACAAATACAACGATGAGAAGAAGAAGCGGAAACACAACGATGACGAATACGAAGACGAAAACGAATACACAGAGCGCGAGAAGGAGCAGACCTTCGCTGGTCGTCCTGACAATGCCAAGATTGCCGGCGACGACAAGGTGCGCAACGACAGTACTCTGGTCACTCCGGGACTTACCCTCGACATGGCTCAGGCTGACAGCATCATGAATGCCGAGAAGAAGGAGCAGAAGGACACCACATGGATGAAGACGGAGTATGTGCCGGTGACAAGTTTCATCCACACTGCACAGCTCGACACTCATAACCGTATCTATCAGGCCTACCAGTCGCCACAGTCATACTACGCTGACACGTTCTTCAACACTGATATCCCAAGCGATTCTATATACGACGAGACGAAGTATTTCCGCTTGAGAAACACCGTAGCGCTGTCGATGCTCGAGGGCTTCAACAAATGGATGGTAGCCGGCATCAAAGTGTTTGCCGCAAGCGACCTGCGCCATTATGTACTGCCTGATGAAGAGCGACAGATGGTGAGCGACAATCTGCACAACCTCACCATCGGTGGTCAGATGAGCCGCTATCAGGGTAAAGCATTCCATTACAATGTCTTGGCAGAAACATGCATCCTTGGCGATGAGTTAGGACAGGTGAAGGTTGACGGAAATATCGACCTTAACTTCGCTCTGTTTGGCGACACGATGACACTTGCTGCTAAGGGATTCTTCCACAACGAGCGTCCAAACTACTATATGCGCCACTACCACGGCAAGCATTTCTGGTGGGACAACGACCTGAGCATGCAGACTCACACCCATCTGGAAGGACTGCTGTCGTACCAGAAGACTCGCACCTCGTTGCGCTTCGCTGCCGACGCTCTTACCAACTACACCTATTTCGGCACTTCAAACGAGAGCACGGAGAACCAGCCTTATATTAATAATAAGGTGGCAGTGCGACAGAGCGAAGACGCAATAAGTGTGCTCACAGCATCGCTCGACCAGAAGTTCCGCTTCAGCATCGTGAACTGGGAGTCGGTTGTCACATGGCAGAAATCCACCAATCAGGATGTGCTGCCTGTTCCAGCGCTGAACATCTACACCAACCTCTATCTGAAGTTCCGCATAGCGAAGGTGCTCTACACAGAGTTGGGTGTTGACGCGAGATATTTCACAGAGTACGAGGCACCATACTATGTTCCGGGAATCGGTCAGTTTGCTGTGCAGGAGAACCCAGACAAGGTGAAGATTGGCAACTATCCAATCATCAACGCCTATGCAAACTTCAACCTCAAAGGTACCCGATTCTTCGTTGTCTATTCCCACGCCAACCAAGGCATGGGCAACAGAAACCAGTTCCTCACCCCTCACTACCCTATCAACAACACCGTCCTCCGCTTCGGCATCAGTTGGAATTTCTTTAATTAATGACCCCTCCGGAGGAGATTATCAGGAAATCATTTTCATCTTTTCCTACTAAATCAAGCAAAAAGTCTGGCGAAAAACTTGGTAGATTGAGATAAATGCAGTAATTTTGCAAATAGAAATAAAAGAATTCGGGGGTTGTTCAGTTCGATCGGGATACTCATCAAAAAATTATGATTGAAACTGAGATCGCTACTCTTCTCAATGGCGGGCCGCATAAAGCCCTTAGGGCCTAAGTCGAGGCAACTCCACCGGTGGATTACAACGATAAGAGTGCACTCTAAACTTCCTTTCTCGGAGTTTTCATCACATCACTGGGCAACCCCTTTTTACTCCATTTCCCGAATTTGCAGATTTAACTCCCAACCATCCTTTTCGCTTTCTCCGTCTCACATCAAACTATACAGGGTGCATATTTTTAATTGTTATTTGTAATTATTGTAACGCAGTGTCTATTCCGAGCGTTACAAATAACAATAATAACAATAAAAATGGACACGCATACTGATACTAATAATAGGTAAAATTATCTAAATAAATATTTAAATTCCATGTTCAACTTTTAGGTAGGTGTGCATATTTCTAATTGTTATTTGTTATTATTGTAACACAGTGCATTCCGAGCGTTACAAATAACAATAATAACAATAAAAATGGACACGCATGGTGATACTAATAATAGGTAATATTTATATATATAAATATTAAATTTCATGTCCAACTTTTAGGTAGGGGCGCATATTTTAATTGTTATTTGTTATTATTGTAACGCAGTGCCTTTCCTTGAGCGTTACAAATAACAATAATAACAATAAAAATGGACACGCATAGTATAAGGCGTGGGGGTTCAAAAAGCCATCACAAACAATACATCTGAAAAAAATCAAAAAAAAAGTTCAGCAGGGACTTAATTTTTACCCCCGTTTCGGGTATAAGGAAGTGTAGGGCTATACATTTATGATTTGATGATTGCGATTCAATGATTATATGATTACCCGGAAATCTTTTGACACGCATTAGCTCTGGTTCTCATAGCATTGATTTGGTCGCATGAAAGCGCTTAAATGACGATACAAAATCAATGGAATGACAAGCAGAAAACGCTGAGATTACACGATGAAAACGGCGCACAATTCAATCTGCTGATTCTCAGGGGATTCAGAAAGCAAAAGAATTATAACTGCGGTATGAATCTTTTAGTAGCAATATGGGAAATATTTTTACAGACAATTCGCCCAAAGACCATAGGAAGCACTGGAAGTTACTGGTGGGCCAATATTTCTCGCGGAGTTTCAACAAAGGTCGTTCCGCCATGCTCAATCAGGAAATCCTTGTCGCGGAAGCCCCATAACACTGAGATGCAGGGCATGCCACAGTTTTCGGCGGTCTTGATATCTACATCGCTGTCACCAATATACACTGCGTCATCGGCGGTCACGCCCAACTGACGCAAGGCTTCAAGGACGGTGTCAGGTGCGGGTTTCTTGTTTATGCCTTCCCTCTCACCGATTGCCACGGACACTGTGTCAGGAAAGAAATGGCGGCACAACTGCTGTGTGGCATCATAGAACTTGTTGCTGACAACGGCAATATTCTTTCCCCTACCCTTCAGTTCCGCCAGCATCTCAGGAATGCCCTCATACGGTTTCGTGGTGTCAAGACCGTGATCGATATAATGCATCTTGAAAACAGCCAAGGTCTGCTCGGTAACATCGGAAGGTGTTCCCTCGGGCACTGCTCTCTCAATGAGTTTTCTCACTCCATTGCCCACAAACTGCCTAATCTCGGCAAGGCTACGCTCAGGCATTCCCATCTCGCGGAGGGCGTGGTTGGTACTCTGTGCCAGGTCGCCCAAGGTGTCTAACAGTGTACCGTCAAGATCAAAGATGTATGTTGAGTACTGCTTCATCATATAGTCATATTTTTGATGCTTCGCATAGCGAAAACTTGTTCTATATTCTTTTTCAATGCAAAATTACAACTTTTTTCCGCAAAACATCAAGTGTTACCCGATAAATTAGTAATTTTGTAGAAGAATACAAGTTTCGCAAGCTCAACTTTAGAAGTTATAGGGAGTTAAGGGAAGTTACCGGTCGCCTTGCTCCCTGAGAAGTTAAAGGACAATAGCTTTTATCGCGGATAGGTTTGGCAGTGAAGAGACATTTGTCCCTTAACTTCCCAAGCGAAGCGATAACTTCCCTTAACTTCCCATAACTTCCAAACTGAGCAAGAAACTTGCGAAGTTAAATCGTAAATGAAACAGTAAATGAAACAAAATTGTTTGAATTTGAAGAAATCACCATATATAACAGTCATCAGCATGTGCTTTGCACTCATTCTGATATTGCTTTTTGTAGGATTCTTCACCCCCTATTCACGCTGCGACGAGGATAGGTTTGTAAACATCGATACTGACGATAATCTGGACTCAGTGCTCGCCAAAGTCGATACTATCGGCAAGCGCTACACCTACAGCGGCTTCTGCATGCTCGCACGTCATTCAAACTTCGACGAGAACATTCACACCGGTCACTATGTTATCAAACCGGGTACACTGACTTTCAGCGTGTTCCGCATGATAAAGAACGGCAACCAGACTCCTGTGAGAGTCACCATCCCGGAAGTGAGAACCGTTGACCGACTGGCTGAGGAACTGTCAAAGAAACTCATGGTGAAGAGCAGTGAGCTGACAGGGATCCTCACCGACGAGGCATTCTGCGAGAAATACGACATGGACACATGTACCGTGATCTCGCTGTTCATCCCAAACACTTACGAGTTCTTCTGGGACATGCCTGCCGAGAAACTGGTGGAAAGGATGCAGAAAGAGTACACCACATTCTGGAATGACGAGCGTAAGGGCAAGGCTGAAGCGTTGGAGATGACTCCTGTTGAGGTGATGACACTCGCTTCGATTGTCGATTCAGAGACAGCCAACAACGGTGAGAAGCCTCGCGTAGCAGGTATGTACTACAACCGACTGAAGATTGGAATGCCTCTACAGGCCGACCCAACCATCAAGTTTGCGATGAAGAACTTCGACGCCCGTCGTATCTATCGCAACTGGCTCACCTTCGACTCGCCTTACAACACATACAAGAACGCGGGATTGCCTCCTGGTCCTATCCGCATTCCATCGGTTGCGGGCATCGACGCAGTGCTTAACCTCGAGCACCATGACTACCTGTATATGTGTGCGAAGGAGGATTTCTCGGGCACTCACAATTTCGCTGTGACATACGCTGAGCATCAGCAGAACGCCCAGAAATATTGGCTCACTAGTAAAACCCTGTGTTTAACCGAATATCATTGATAACCTGTAG
>JAUNIK010000075.1 GCA_030523505.1 Prevotellaceae bacterium
ACTATGAAGCAGTTTCTTCTTCTCTTTCTCCTGTCATTAGCAGCATCAGCCAATGCACAGAAGCTCTGCGACTACCTCATTACTGAATATGCAGAGACTCAAACAACAGAAAAAACGGAGTATTCTTACAACGAACAAGGGTTAATTACTCTCGAAACCGTCTATAATTTGAATAATGACTCGTGGGATTACAAGTCTAAAAGAGAGAAAGAATACGACGAGAACGGATATGATGCTTCTATTGCCTTTTACAATTGGACTGATGGACAATGGGAAGGTTATTCACATCAAACCTATACACATGATTCCGATGGCAACGTTCTTACTAGTGAATATTCTTACAGCTGGGAAAACAACGAATGGCTTGAGCCTACCCTCTACAAAAATGAATACACCTTTGATGACAATCATAACCCAATTGTGATCGAGCAATATAAATATAACGGTACTGAATGGGAGAATTACCGAAAAGATCTTAATACCTACGATGAGAACAACCGTTTGATATGTAATGTTGGGATGTATTGGTCATACGGCGATTGGGTCAATAGCATTAAGTATGAGTATTCCTACTATGACGATGGTATGATTAAAGAGACAATCCAGTGCCGATTCCGCAATAATGATTGGTTGAACTATAACAAATACATTTATATCTATGACGAAAAGGGCAATCGTACAAGTTATATCGTATATAAATGGAACACCGACTGGTATCTCTTCATTGACAACGAGTTTGAAAACGAATATGATGAAGATGGCGACTTGCTGACCGTAACCACAACCTACCGTCAGGATGAGGCCGCTGATTACATTCTTCATTCTGTAGCCAATTATCACTACGTTGATGCACCTTCTGGCATTCGCACAGCAGAGAACGCACAAGCAATCCGTGCTGCCAAGTACATTGAGAACGGTCGTGTAGTTATCACCAACGGCGACAGACGATACACTCTCTCTGGTCAGATGTTGAAGTAACCATCCCCAATAGAACTTAATCGAACATAATACAAAAAGCCCAGGGCGTGATGCTCTGGGCTTTATATTGGTATAATTTTATTTATGCTTTAATTGCACCAACGTACGATGCATTTATAGCACATCCCCTTCGGGGAGGATGGGTGGGGCTTTTAGAGATTCAAACCCTTCTTGATAGCCTCGATCTTGTCCATTGCTTCCTTGGTGCAACGGTCGTAGCAGTCTGCACAACCCATCTCACCCTTTACCTCAATGTAGAACTTGATCTTTGGCTCAGTACCTGAAGGACGAACGCTCACCTTTGTACCGTCAGTGCAGAACCACTGGAGTACATTCGATGTGTCAGGCATATCCATCTTTGTGACAGTGCCGTCAGCATTCTTCTGCTCGAGGCTCTTGAAGTCCTTCCAAGTGCAGATAACGCTGCCAGCCAACTCTGTTGGAGGGTTGTTGCGGAAGTTCTCCATCATTGCCTTGATCTCGTCAGCACCAGTCTTACCAGGACGAACAACATTCACTGTGAACTCCTTAGAGAAACCGAACTCGAGATAGATGTCCATCAATACATCGTAGAGAGTCTTACCCTGATCCTTTGCCCAAGCAGCAATCTCACAGATCAAGCAGATAGAAGCCGGAGAGTCCTTATCGCGAACCTTGTCGAATGGCAAGAATCCGAATGACTCCTCACCACCACCGATATACTTCTGCTTACCCTCAGAGAGAGCAATCTCGCGAGCAATCCACTTGAAGCCTGTGTAAACGTCACGCAACTCGATGTTGTCCTTAGCAGCCATCTTAGCGATAACCTCAGTAGTAACGATAGTCTTTACGAGGAAGTCTGTTGGGTTCAATGTGCCGAGAGCCTTCTTGTTCTTGATGATATAGTAGCAGAACATCATTGCGGTCTGGTTACCGTTGATGATAATCCACTCACCCTTTGGATCGCGGCAAACGATAGCCAAGCGGTCAGCATCTGGGTCAGAAGCGATAACGAGGTCAGCGTTGAGCTTTGTACCGAGCTTCATACCGAGAGTCATTGCCTCAGCATTCTCTGGGTTTGGAGAGATAACTGTTGGGAAGTCACCGTCAACAACCATCTGCTCAGGAACAACATTGATGTTCTGGAAGCCCCATGAACGCAAGCAAAGAGGAACGATTACGCGACCAGTACCGTGCATTGGAGAGTAAACGATGTTGAGATCCTTCTGGCGGTTGATAACCTCCTGATCTACCATTGCCTCCTTAACAGCCATCATGTAGTCGTAGTCCATCTCACCACCGATGATCTTGATAAGTTCCTTGTCGCCTTCGAACTTCACGTCCTCAACCTTCACCTTGTTCACCTCGTCGATGATACCTGTGTCGTGTGGAGCGGTTACCTGAGCACCGTCAGCCCAGTAAGCCTTGTAGCCGTTGTACTCCTTTGGGTTGTGTGATGCAGTAACGTTTACACCAGCGATAGCGCCGAGCTGGCGGATAGCGAACGAAATCTCTGGAGTAGGGCGGAGGCTCTCGAAGAGATAAACCTGAATACCGCTTGCAGAGAAGATGTTTGCTACAGCCTCAGCATACTCGCGACCGTGGTTACGGCAGTCATGACCAACAACAACACTCTTGCCACCCTCTGGGAAAGCCTTGTTGATGTAGTTGGCGAAACCCTGTGTTGCCATACCAACGGTGTAGATGTTCATACGGTTTGAGCCAACGCCCATGATACCGCGGAGACCACCTGTACCGAACTCGAGATCCTGATAGAAACTGTCGATGAGGGCAGACTTGTCCTCTGCATCAAGCATAGCCTGAACTTCTGTGCGAGTAGCCTCGTCATAAGCTGGAGAGAGCCACTGTTTTGCTTTTGCTTCGCACTGAGCAATTAATTCTTTGTCCATTGTCGTATTGTTTATTTAGGTTTAAAAATTATCTTAATGCAAATTTATATAAAAGATTTGATATTAAAAAAGAATATTGCCGAAAATTTGTACCTTTGCAACATAATTGTTCAATTATGAAACATTTCTGCCTATGAAAACCGAATTGATACTCGTCGGCAAGACCGTAAATAAACATTTTATTGCATGCATCAACGACTATGTAGAGCGTATAGGTCACTATATGCCCTTCAATATTACCGTCATTCCCGAGTTGAAAAACACCAAAGCACTCACCGAGCAGCAACAGAAAGACCGTGAGGGGGAACTCATCCTGAAACTCATCCAGCCTTCCGACACTGTTGTTCTCCTCGATGAGCATGGCAAGGAATTGCGTTCCGTTGAGTGTGCCACATGGTTGCAGCAGAAACAGCAGACAGCCCGACGTCTTGTCTTTGTCATCGGAGGACCGTATGGATTCTCACAGGATGTCTATGGCAGAGCCAATGAGAAACTGTCGCTCTCGAAGATGACTTTCTCACACCAGATGGTCCGCCTCATCTTCGTAGAACAAATCTATCGCGCGTGTACTATTATAAAAGGTGAGCCGTATCATCATGAGTAAGAGGAGACCCTCTCCGCCCTACGGGCACCTCCCCCGTCGCTCGGCTATGCCGCTTCGCTCGTTAGGGCAGAAGAATGGGGAGGAATTATAATGCTTATTTTATCAGTTATGCATAGGAGTGCATTCCTGGGAGTAGGTAGTTCACTCCGAAGTAGGTCATTAGGACTGCCAAGAGTGTGATTATCATATAAAGGCGATAATTGCATGTTTTCTGCAAGGATGGCAGACTTGCTTTGTGAAGTGGTGCTGCACTGATGAGGAGAGTGATGAGAGCCCATACTTCCTTTGAATCCCAACTCCAGTAAGTGCCCCATGAGATGTTTGCCCAGTAGGCACCAATGAAGATACCGATAGACAGAAAACCTACTGCAACAACAAGCAACCTTCTATACCAGATGGCGAAAAACAGCAGTACATAAGCAGCAATGATGAACGACACATGGACAGGTAGAAGCCAAGTGTTAAGTACAGGAATATCATACTCCTTACGCGAAAAGAGAAAGGCAATGAATGCCGCTAATACCATTGACCCGACAAATGTCAATCGGTTTCCCTTGCGTACGAAGATGAGCAGGAAGCTCAGTGCAAGCAGGCAATAACCAGTATATGTTATAGGAATGCCCCAAGGGTCGCGGTTCACCATAAGAACCGTTCCGTGCAGATCCTCGTCGTAATCAGCCTGATAGAAGCGCACTTTGCCCACTTTCAGAATGTTGTTCATGCTGATGGTGTGCTGCTCTTCGGCAGGAAGAACAGTGACGACAGAGGTGTAATCTGCTATTTTCTTTGAGTCTTCCTTATATGTAATATAGAAACTGTCGAGTCGGAGGTTGAAGTTCAGTCCTTTTACAAGTCCGTCGTTCTGTATGAAACTTGAAGCCGATGCCCCTTGACGCAGATGAATCATACCCTTCGTCTGTGTGAGATGTGTGACGAAAGCACCGGCTAGGATAACAATGAATGAAGCGTGGAGCAGGAATGCCGCTACATTTTTATATAGGTTCTTTTTGACTGTATATGCCGAACCTGCAAGGGCGAGGACTGCCCAGAGAGCTACAAACCACCACGCCCCATAGATATTCTCTCCGACATAAGGAGTACCCATGACGCTTTCGACGATTGTAGCAGTCATCAGTGTCATAATCAACACGACCGACAGAAAAACGATAATTCTCTTCATCATCTGCAAAAGTACAAAAAAGTTTGGAATTCTACAATTTTACAATTTACATTTTACTATTTATTCCTTCATGCCCAAATAGTCCCTTCTCCCAAAAAGCAGGAGAAGAGACTTTGGACGAATGTCGCTTTATTTAGAGCAAAAGAAAGTTTTATACGGATTCACAGAAGAAGATTATTGCATCGCGCTCTTCTTTCGACAGATTACGGAACAGTTCGATAGTCCATCGTGCATCGCTCTGTGCACTACCATGCCACATGATAGCCTCCATTGTTGTACGAGCTCTGCAGTCGTGCAGTCGGTCGGATGCTCCTGTGCAAAGTGTTGAAAGACCGCGTCCCCAGAGTGGGGTTGTGCGACACCAACCTGTACGAATGTCGTTCACCATGAACAGACGATGCTGCACAAAGTCGCTGTAAGGCCATATCTTCTGGTTTGGATAGCGAGGCATATCGTTGTCGCTCTTGAAGAATTTCGCTGGATCTTGGATATGATCATCGCCAGTGGTCCATGATGGACGGTGGCAACTTGCACAACCAATACGCGAGAACAGTTCCTTACCCTTCTTGAACTGCTCTGTGCCCGTGTTTCGAGCAGCAGGAACAGCTAATCCTCTGTGCCATATCATGAGATTCTTGTACTGTTGGTCGGTCATCTCGATAGGAAGTTCTGCAGAGGTGAGATAGTCGTAGATATCCTTTTCCACATCCCCCGTTTTGTTCCATTCTGGGAAATAAGTATAGAATTCACGCTGCACATCAGGGTCCTTCGATGACTTTGTGGCATAATACTTACCAGCGAGGTCGAGGTAGTGATAACGACGATCGGAACGAGTCACATTGGTGATGTTCCAGATTGCGTTAGCACCAGCAGCATCAAGCAGAGGACCGCGTGACATAGCGTATGTGTAGCGTCGAACATATTTTGTACCGTCACCCTGCTTAGCGTTGGTATAATAGCTCTTCCACATGTTTGTTGTCTGATCCCACATGGCTGGGTTGAGGGTGCAGAATGCCGACTCCTTCTGCCATTGTGCAGTGATAGAATCATCAGGAATAGCATCGGTGAGTCCTGTACCATAGAGTCCGATTGTTGATTCCAGACGAACGGCAATCTCATCCACGCCTACCTCAATGTCCTGACCGTTACGCTGTACCATGATAGGTGCATAGTAAGCCGACTGTGGGATGGTAACCTCAGGATATATGAGCGAATATGTCTCGCCGTCAGGGAAACGGTTTCCCCATTCATCGGTATAGGCAAGCCAGTCGATTTTGATCTGGTTTTCGTCGATAGGTGCTTTGAAAGGGGCTACAGCACCAGTCTGTGGCATTCCGGCAACAGAACGGATATAGGCATCGTTGGTCTTGTCGTAGATAACGAGCAGATAGCCATTACCCATGTCCGACTCTCTGTATCGTGTCTGTCGCTTACCATGACCGTAGTTAGGGTGACAGTAAAGACAACCTTTGCGCACATATACAGGACCAAGACCGGTGAAGGCACCGTCAGTATTCTGGTTGTAGTCGCGTTCAAAGAGAGTCTCGCCATTCTGGAATTCCATCTGCATGTTTGAGAACTCCACAGCTGGAGTAGGCTGCTGATAGGCGTAGGCGTTGATCATTGTGGTAGTACCCAACAGACCGCCAGCGTAGTAGTCTTCGCTTTTCTCTGTTACTACAGGATCGTCAAGGTCGATGATATCGCCGGCAATATCAACAGTGTTGTCGGAACAGCCAATAGCAAGGAGCGAGGCAAGGAGGATTGATAATCTATTGTATTTCATTGTTGTAAGTTGTTATTACCATTTAATCAGGTTGAGTGCTGCTACGAGTTTCTTGTTATTGTCGGCAAGAGCGCGATAGGTAGGACGCACGGTCTTTGTTACAAACTCCTCGTTCACAGTCTTGAACTTGCTCTCGAGAGTAGTGTTGCCTGTGTAAGGCTCAATGAGCTGATCCAATTCGGCAAGGGCAGAATCCAGTTCGTCGAGGGCGTCCATTGCGTTCTTTGCTGAGTTATCGTTGTAGTAGAGCACAAATGGCTTCTTCATGTTGTTGATGGCAGTGAGGGCTGCATCGAGTTTTGCCTCAACATCCTCTGCGGCTGTCTTCAACTGACTGATACCTAAGCATACACCAATGAGCGAAGTTGGAGTAGGGGTGCCAGTGATGTTCCATCCACCATAGAGAGTGTGCTTGCACGACATGATGTTGTCGTAGAAATCCTGGATGGAATTGTAAGCATGAGGAGACTCGATATAGTTCACATCCTCGCCTGTGGCTGGAGCACCGATTTTCGAGTCGCGTACCTCACCGATGATATCCTGTGCACCAGAGATAATCTGACGTGTGGCGAGAGTGATGTTTGCATAGCTCGAACCAGGATTACCTGCATTGATGAAGTCCTCACCATAGTCCATACACTCGAATTCTGCGTCATCCAGCAGGTCTTGCTCTTCTGCAGAGATTTCACCGCCCCAACCAGCAACGAGCATCAGCGAATTAAGATAGAGATCGTTGGAAGCACTCTGCGCGAAGTACATCTCGTTGGCAGTGACATCGCTGATAGAACGGGCTTTGCCCTCGCGGAAGATGAGATATTCCACAGCATGGAAACCAGTGAGGTTCTGTCCTGTGGCAATGGCATCGTCGATGAGTGTTGCATCATCATCGTTGAAGGCCGGGTTATACTTCGATATATACTGGTTGAACTTTGTCTTGTCGAAAGGCCATGTGTCGGTGTGAGGGTCGATAGCCTTGTCGCCGGCAACACCGAAGAGGAAAGCCTCCGACCATTCCCAGTCCTGACGTGCATCCTTCCAACTGTTGCAGGCAGCAGAAATCATTGCGTCAGAACCAACAACACCCTTGTCGGTAATCTCAGGTGTGTCTTCATTGTCACCACAACTCGTGACGCCCATAGCGAGCATCATCAATACACTCGAAAGAAGATAATTTTTAAATCTCTTGTTCATAGCTTTATTCATTTAATTTGTTTGTATCTTTTTATTTAATTAACCAGCCAGAATATGCAATCCCGACAGAAATGCTTGGTTCGTTGTTATACGCCTTTGCCAAAAGACGCTGGGCATATTCAGTTTTTACGATAATCTGTTTTATCGGCATATAGTTGATTCCGGCAGCAATGCGTCTAACATGCAGATAATCGTATGCCACTTTGTGGTTGCCCTTGGCATAAGGATTATAGTCCTCAAACCTTCCGAAAACATATAGCTTCTGTTTGCTGCGAAGCGACTCAACCTGCGAGAAAACATTGTATCCAGCCTCAATGCCAATCGAATAGGCAGCATCGGCTATCGGACTGTGCTTTGATGGCGAACCATCCTGCTGTGAATGCTTAGGGAATGAGTTCATGAACTTTGTCATTCGCTCGGCATCGCTCAGATGAGCGTAAGTGGCATTGCCACGAACAATCCAGTTCCAGCGGTTCAACAGAAATCCGAAACTGCCGATGGCAAGTGCTCCGTGACAGTCGTCGTACGATGAGGCTGCCTTCTTCTCGGTGTTGGCGAAGGTGTAACCATAATAACCGCTGAGGCTCAGTCGCAGGCCTTTGATGCTGGTGTTGTCTATACGCGCAGCTCCTGCATATACATTTGCGAGTTTATATTCATAAGGACTTGTTGCACCATAGTGTGCAAAGCAGTTTGCCCCGAATCGCTCTGCATCCAATCCCGATAGAAACTGCACCTCGTAGCGCCAGTCCTTCAGTTTTCCCCATGCCGATATTCCCACCTGATGCCATGTGTTCGGCAGAATCTTTGCCTCTCCTTCGGAACGATATACGGAGAAGAACTCGTTGGGCAGGTGATATTGGTTGATTTCACCAACAGGAACGATTATCTCGCCCGCTTTGATGTTGAATTTACCGCCCCAGAACGCCTTGTTAATCCAGAATTGTTCAAGAGCCACCTCACCACCTTTCTCGGTTTCAGCCTCGTATTCGCCACTCTCGTCGGCGTCAATCTCCACAGCACTCTCCGTACCGCCATGTTCGAACTCGATTTCAGAACCCATTGTCCAGCCACGACCGAAATCATATCCCAGATTGATGGTCACATGCGGCAAGTCGAAGCGTCCGTGCCCTTTATCATTTTTATAAGTCTCAGGGTCGGCATAGCGATTGAAATGCTGACTGTAGAAATTGCGTGTCATCACCGCTTCACCATAGCCACCCAATGAGAGACGAGTCTTTGTTGAGTCGCTTTGGGCATTTGCACAGATAGAGCAAAAAAGCAGTGCTGCACAGACGGAAGTTTTATAAAAACTTGATGTTGTCATAACATGAAAATATTGTTGTTGATATTCAAATCCGGGTGCAAAATTACTTACTTTCTGCCACCAACGCAATACCTAGAAAATATGGATTCAGAGCAGCGTGTTCTTTGCAATGTACTCATTATTAGGCATTTCTCTCGAAATAAACAACAAAAAAGACGAGAGCACCTTGATAGTGTACTCTCGCCAATTTTATATATAGACTAACTGTTAGACTGCCGTTCTCAATAGATAAGGTAGTCTGCTATAGCAACTTGTTTAAGGTTATATTCTCATCCCGCAACGACCGGGTCGGAGCAGTATTGTTTTCTTTGGCATTTCTTGCACATTTCTCCTCGCCACACTTTATCGAATTCCTCCATAGCAGCATCCACGAGTTCTGTATTGTCGGTCAGAATGCCAGCTTCGAAGTTTCGCCTGTTTGGTGATTTCATTCCCATACCAGCACCTGTAAGGTTTGCACTGCCAACATAACAGGTCGTACAGTCGATTACAATAATCTTGAAATTAACACGAGGGCATAGCACAAGCTC
>JAUNIK010000643.1 GCA_030523505.1 Prevotellaceae bacterium
CAACCGAAAGATAATAATATTAACCTATATATAAATAATGTGATTATGGATATTACCGCACTATTCAAGCTTACTTACGGACTGTATGTCGTGGGTGCTTATGATGGACTTAGGCCTGTGGGATGTATTATCAATACATGCTTCCAGGTGACAAGCCAAAACCCGATTCTTGCCATCTCAATGAACAAAAACAACTACACTCTGAAGGCTATCAAGGAGAGCCGCAGATTCTCACTGTCTATCATTGCTGAGGACACCGACCCGAGCGTCATCGGTACTTTCGGATTCCAGTCGAGCCGCGATGCCGACAAGTATGCCAACTATGGTTTCCGCATTTTTGGCGAAGCTCCATGCGTGAACGGCAAGTTTGCCGGACGACTTATTCTCGACGCAATAAACTTTGTGGATAACGAGACTCATATCGTTGTTATGGCACGATTGGTGGATACCGTCAAGGGCAATGGCACTCCTATGACCTACGACTATTATCATCGCGTGATAAAGGGCAAGGCTCCTAAGAATGCTCCTACTTATGTGGCTGAGGAAGAAAAGCCCAAGACAGAAGAACAGCCTTCTGCCACAGGCAAGAAAAAGTATAAGTGCCAGATATGCGGATATGAAGTGGAAGTTGACGGAGAATTGCCTGATGACTTCAAATGTCCGTTGTGCAAACAACCGAAAGACAAGTTCTCTTTGGTATAATAAAAAAATCAGTCCATTTAAGGACTGATTTTTTTATTTAGATAAATCCAACATTCTCTCTATTGGCTTTACAGCATCCTTGGCAATATCGGCATCCACTTCCACCGAAGGCCATTCGTATTTCAAAGTGTTGTATATCTTTGCGAGAGTGTTCATCTTCATATAATCGCACTCGTTGCAACTGCATCCTACACCTCCCTCACTGATCTCTGGCGGTACGGGATGGAACACCGTGCCAGGACACTTGCGCTGCATCTCATGTAGAATACCAGCCTCTGTGGCCACTATATATTCATTCTCGGGATGAGCAACGGCATAATCAAGAAGTACGGCTGTGGAACCAACAACATCGGCAATAGCCAATACTGGACCCTTACATTCGGGATGAGCCAGCACCAATGCGTTGGAATGAGCCTCCTTCAACTTTACAATCTCGGCAACGGAGAAACGCTCATGCACATGACAACCGCCATTCCACAAAAGCATGTTTCTACCTGTCACCTCATTGATATATGATCCGAGATTATAGTCAGGACCAAAGATTATCTTCTCGTCCTTGGGGAATGTATCCACAATCTTCTTGGCATTGCCACTTGTCACCACCACATCCGTCAGTGCCTTCACGGCAGCTGTGGTGTTGACATAGCTCACCACCTTGTATCCAGGATGCTCCTCCTTGTATTTCTTCAAGTCGTCGGCCTTGCATGAGTCGGCAAGCGAGCAACCTGCATTGAGATCGGGAGCAAGAACAAGTTTCTCCGGACTCAATATCTTGCATGTCTCAGCCATGAAATGCACACCGCACATCACGATAATCTTGGCATCCGTGTTGGCAGCCTTGCGTGCCAATGCCAATGAGTCGCCAATGAAATCGGCAATGTCCTGGATTTCTCCCTGAGTATAATAATGTGCGAGGATGATAGCGTCCTTCT